>JALZVV010000026.1 GCA_023299935.1 Dokdonia sp. | reverse complement strand
GCAAAATTGTATCGAGATAACCGGAATGAAATTTTATCTTTCCACTATCTTTACCATATGCTAGAATACTATCTCTATTTTAAATCGTTGCACATCATCTTTATGGTGACTTGGTTTGCGGGTTTGTTTTATATGCCACGACTGTTTGTATATCAAATAGAGGCTAATGAAAAGCCTGCTCCAGAACGAGAAATTCTAGGGAAACAATTAGGGCTAATGGCGAACCGACTGTGGAAAATTATTACTGCTCCATCGCTAGTATTGTGTAGTGTGTTTGCGCTATTGATGTTGCACGCGCAACCTTCATTATTAGAGAATCCTTGGATGCAACTAAAATTAGGATTTGTAATATTGCTATATATCTATCACGCTAAGACTTTTAGTATTCATAAACAATTACGGTCTGGAGTTTTTAAGCATTCTTCTAAGTTTATGCGTATCTGGAATGAAGGGGCAACGATCATATTATTTGCTGTTGTTTTCCTTGCCGTTACTAAAAGCGCTGTGAATTGGATTTGGGGTGTTGTTGGAATTATAGCTTTGGGAGTACTTTTAATGCTAGGCATACGCTTGTATAGAAAAATTCAAGAAAAAAATCCGGATGCTTAATTAGCACGATTATTGCTAACTTACCAATCTATGCTCAATTTGAATAGAAATTCTTTAGGGTCACGCATTTTTACTTCCATGTTTTTACTGGTTGTAATTGCCTTTGCCCTTGTTTCTGGCATTACCTATTATCAATACAGAGAGCAAATACGGGACTATAATAAGGACCGATTAGAACGTAAGGTGAATAGTATTAAAAAAGACATAGACAGAACCCTTAAAGCAACGACTTTCGAGCTAATTACAGAAAAAATAGAATATATTTTTAAAGAAGAAATCTTTGAGATTGCCAGTATTCATGGAGAGAACGTCACGCTGTATGATTTAAAGGGCAGGCCGCTTATTTCAAGTACGGAGAAGCTATTTGATTCGGCACCTATAATGCCTATTCCGGCAAGCCTATTGGATACTTTAAATGGAGCAGCAGGCAAACGCTATGTAAAAAGTATTAAGTCGGACCCGCCGCAACAGCTGTCTTATTCTTATGTAAAGGACCCCAGATTTAAACCGCTGGCGATTCTTAAGATTCAGTATGAGGATACAGATTCTTTTATTAATAGTGAAATGCGAGAGCTGCTCTGGCGTATGGTCGTTGTGGCCTTATTGGTTTTTATCACCGCTATTGTATTGGCTTTTTTCTTATCCCGATATATTACCAATAGACTTAAAACTATTGAGGATAACATCAAGCAAACCCAATTGGACAAGCGCAACGAAAAATTAAATACTACAGACCTGCCAAACGAACTGATCACCTTGGTCTCTGCCTATAATGGGATGATAGATGAGTTAGAAGAAAGTGCGGTACAGTTGGCACAAAGTGAGCGGGAAGCAGCCTGGAGAGAAATGGCAAAGCAAGTAGCTCACGAGATTAAAAATCCGCTTACGCCTATGCGACTTACCGTTCAGAGTTTTGAACGTAGGTTTGATCTTCAAGACCCAGAAATTCAAACCAAATTAAAGGAATATAGTAATACCCTTATCCAACAGATTGATACTATGAGTAGTATTGCTTCGGCTTTTAGCAACTTTGCAGATATGCCGGCGCAACAAAGTGAGATATTAGAAGTAAATAAGGTTGTAAAACTAGCCTTAGATATTTTTAGGGAACGCAACATCGCTTTTGCGAAAGCAGACCAAGACCTTCTCGCAAATTTTGACCGTACCCAATTGATACGCGTAGTAACTAACTTAGTAAAAAACGCAATTCAGGCTACAAAAACAGTAGATTCACCACAGATAATGGTAAATGTAGGAGAAGAAAATGGTCAGGTAAATATTTCTGTGATGGATAATGGTATTGGAATAAGCGAAGAGAATAAACCTAAGATTTTTCAGCCTAAGTTTACCACTAAAACCAGCGGAATGGGACTGGGGCTGGCAATGGTAAAAAACATTTTAGAAACCTATAACGGAAGCATTACTTTTGTTTCCCAAGAGGGCAAAGGGACTACTTTTATGGTCTCTTTCCCAAGTGAAAATTAACAATATACAATGAGTTACAACAACATCCTTTCAGAACAGAATAACGCAATCACCACGATTACGATTAACAGACCTTCTAAACTTAATGCGCTTAATAGCGAAACTATTGCTGAGCTGCATGATGCTTTTGCAAAAGCAAACGAAGACACGGCTACCAAAGTCATTATTCTTACAGGCTCAGGCGAAAAGGCTTTTGTGGCAGGCGCAGACATCTCAGAATTTGCAGATTTTGATGTTGCTCAAGGAGCCAATCTCGCAAGACAAGGACAGGAAAGCCTATTTGATTTTGTCGAAAACTTGAGCACTCCTGTTATAGCTGCAGTAAATGGATTTGCACTAGGCGGAGGTCTTGAGCTGGCAATGTCTGCTCATTTTAGAATAGCTAGTGACAATGCTCGTATGGGGCTGCCAGAAGTCTCTTTAGGTGTTATTCCTGGATATGGAGGAACACAGCGTTTACCACAACTTATTGGAAAAGGCCGTGCAATGGAAATGATTATGACTGCCGGAATGATAGATGCAAATACAGCTCTAGAGTATGGGCTAATCAATCATTTAGTTACCCAAGAAGAATTACTTCCTTTAGCTGAAAAATTGGGAAGTAAAATAATACGTAATTCTTCTGTGGCTATTGCTACGGCAATAAGCGCTTTAAATGCTGGTTTTAAAGAAGGGTTAGATGGATATGAAGCAGAGATTGAAGCTTTTGGAAAATGCTTTGGAACGGCAGACTTCACCGAAGGGACAACAGCCTTCTTAGAAAAACGCAAAGCAGATTTCCCAGGAAAATGATACCTTAGAAAATAAAATACTGATAATGAAACAAATAGTTACCCTAGCATTCTTATTCCTGACCATTACCGCTTGGAGCCAAAAACTCCCCAAAATAAAAGGTTCGGGAATTGTAGAGGTGATGGATGTGCAACTCACAGAACCCTTTAATGCTATAGATTTAGATGGGGATATGGAAGTAGAGTTGATACAAGGCAAAGAGAATGGTTACAGCATTGAAACCGATGATAATCTCATAGAGGTGGTAGAGTTTGCGGTTGCAGATAGCACGCTGTATGTTTCTTTAAATAGCCGTATTACTAAAAAGAAAAAATTCCTAATTACCATAAAGGCAAGTGATGTTGCGCAAATTGATTTAAAAAATGAAGCTCGTTTAGAATCTGATAAAACCTTAACTGGAGATCGGCTTAACATCACGGCAGGAAATTCGACCAAATATGAATTAGATGTTGCTCATAAAACAGCGGTTACTATCGAGATGTATAGTAATGCAGAGGGAGTACTCAAGAGTAAATCTAAGGAGAGTTCGATTAGGTTAGATGACAGAGCGTCCTTAAAATTGTATGGTGTAGTAGATTCATTAACCCTAGATGCTACAGACAATACCAGATTGGCATTAGACGGAATCATTCAAACAGCAAGGCTTACTTTAAAGGAATCGGCTAAAATTTCTGGTAAAGAAGCTTCACTCGCTCAAGCAGATATTAATTTATCTGACACCTCAGATGCAGTAATAAATACCAAGGAAACCATCACCATATATGCTCAGGACACTAGTGAGCTCCAATTATATGGCGATCCAGAAATTACCATAACGGGATTAAAGAATAAGGCTAAGATTTTAAAGAAGGAGTGATTTATATCTCCCATCCTTTGCGATACTCTCGTTTTACCCATGCATTTGCCGCATCGTAATTGGTTACTCTCATATTAGGCCCATCCCATTTTATAGTACGACGCCCTGGATATTCATAAGGATCCCAATCGCCAAGTTTTTTACCTTTTTTAAGTTGTTTGAACTGGAAGGCTTTAATCGCGAGATTCCCCATAAGTACAGATTCTGTTAATGGGCCTCCATAAGAAAATGGAGATGAGGTTGATTTACCATTAAGACAGGCTTCTATAAACTCTCCAGCGTGAGAATGCTCAACGCGAGCAATAGTTTGTGCAGGCGCTTTAAAATCCTTCATCCGTTCACTTGGTAATAATCTAGGATTACCAGAATAAGTGTCTGTAATCATAATACCATCAGAACCATAAAAAATACTGCCGCCACCGTTTCCTCCAGGGGCTTCATCGTCTTTTAATTCAGAAGGTAAATCTGGCATGATACCACCATCATACCAGTTTAGAGACACATCACCGTGTTTTTGAGTATCGAATTTTAGTCGCACAATAGAACTAGGTGGACAAGCTTCTGCATAGTTTGCTTCTACAAAATCACCAGACCAAATTGTTGTGCAACTTGCTTCTGCCTCATACGGGAAACCTAAGTCTAAGGTTTTAAATGGAGTTTCCATTATATGGCATCCCATATCACCCATGGCTCCAGTTCCAAAATCCCAGAACCCTCTCCATTTAAAGGGTAAGTAGTTTTCATTATACGGTCTATCTGGCGCTGGCCCTAACCATAAATCCCAATCTAGATGTTCTGGCACTGGCATTCCCTCTGTAATGTGTTTGAAACCCTGAGGCCATACCGGACGATTGGTCCAGCAATCTACACGATGTACTTTACCTATGGTGCCGGCATTAATCCACTCTTGTGCTTGTCGTATGCCCTCACTGGAAGCACCTTGATTTCCCATCTGAGTAACAATTCCTTGCTCGCGTGCTACTTGCGCCATAAGACGGGCCTCATAAATATTGTGTGTAAGCGGTTTCTCTACATAGGCATGCTTTTTAGCTTTCATAAACGGGAGCGCGATGGTAGCATGCGTGTGGTCTGGCGTTCCCACCATAAAGGCATCTATCTCATTTAAATGAGTATCGTAAATTTTTCTAAAATCTCTATATCTTTTTGCATTAGGATGTAGTTTGTAACTCGTTGCGCCCATTTTATCATCTACATCGCAAAGAGCGACAAATTTTACTTTTCCGTGTTTTGTCATTTCACTTACGACTCCTCCACCTCTGCCACCTACTCCTATTCCAGCCATATATAGCGTATCACTAGGAGGAATGTGGTTACCCCCTAGCACAAAGCTAGGAACAATAGAAAAAGCAGCACTTGCTGCGGCTGTTTGCTTGATAAAAGAACGTCGTTTCATAAGAAGAGTATTTTCACTAAAGTTAAAGATTAGACCTTAGAATTAAAAATATTGCGTCTGCTTACTAGTTTTTCAGGACCGCTTTCGCGAAAGCAGGACTTATAAAAATTATTTTTTTAAGATATTATAGTGACATTCATTTGCAATCCATTGTTATATTTGAAATAAAGAAAGATTTTATGAGAAACACAAGTAGTATTTATGTGTTGTTTTTTTTGTTATTCATGGGAGTAACGCTCCAGGCTCAAACGGTCTTCAGAGGGAAAGTTCTTGACGATACTAGTCAGCAACCTATAGAGAATGTAAAGATTGGTGTTTCTGATCAAGGAGTTGGTATTGTTACTAATGAAAAAGGACTATTCAATTATAGAAAATACCACCATACGATTGCCAACAATTCTGAATTAGTAATAAGTGCTCCAGGATATGATAGGGTTGTTTTGAAAGGAGATGATATACGTGGCTTGTATAACAAATCGAGTAAAATACTCCTTGTAAAGAATGATAATGCACAGCAGGAAAAGGAGTTTAAGAATCAAAAAAGCATAGATATATTTTGGGATGCTTCCTTATCGTCCCAGCAAAGGGACTTTGCAAAAGAATGGAATTTCTTAGAAGCATACTTTAATGAATTAGGATCAGTATTGGTGACGCTCACTATTTTTAATGAAAAAGTGCTTGATACAAGACAATTAACTATTTCTAAAGATATAAGTGAACTCAAGAAAATTACCTCTAAGATTGAATATAAAGGAGCTACTTCCTATGAAGTATTACCCTATTCCAAGGCCGAGGCGGTACTCTTATTTTCTGATGGAAATCCTGTATTAGGGGGTTGGCAGGGAGATAGAAATATCCCTAATTATCTAGTGAGCTCGATTGCTAGGGCTAATAGAAAGTATTTAGTATCCCACGCATTATATACTTCTGGAAGTTATGTAGATCTCCAACAGCATGGTGTTACAGAGAGTATTAATCAAATAATCCAAGGCATTCCTTTTAATGACGGCACCACTACAGAGCGAGAACTGCTTAAGGGAGTGGTAAAAACCACTACTGGGCCGATACAAGGGGCGAGTATAACGATAAAAGGAGATTTAGAAGAGTTTTTAAGCAAGGCAGATGGGAGTTTTAGTGTTCCTGCCAAAGAAGGAGACGTTTTACAGCTGCGCTATCTAGGTATGTATCCCAAAGAAATGCTGGTTGAAAATTTAGACAATCTGGAAGTACTTTTAAATCCGCTAGACGAATTATTGGATGAAGTTGTTCTTAAGGCAAAAAGGAAAAAGAGCAGTGAGACCTCAGATACTGGATTTGGGGAGAAGAGTATTGATCAGGTAGGATTTTCCGTTAACACCATTACGAGTAAAGACATACTTCCTAATGCGCAAAACTTAAGTGACATTATAAGGGGTAGATTTGCAGGGGTAACTGTAAATGGTTTTGGGGATGAAGCGGTTTTTACAATACGTGGCGGTAATAGTAATATGCCTGCGATATGGGTGGTAGACGGATCTGTTTTTCCTGAAGTACCTCGTTTTGTAGATCCTCAGAATGTTTTTAGCATTTCTATTCTTAAATCTGTGCAAGCGGCAAGTAGATATGGATCTATCGCTACGGGAGGGGCTTTTATTGTAAAGACTAAATCTCTTGCAGGGCGGGATAATAATGGAGAAATAGTTGATTTGGCCTTAATAAAAGGCAATGAATATAATGAACAAGTCGCACAACTCAATTTTGATGCCTTGACTCCAGATTATGTAAAACAGATTAAGGAGATAGAAGGTGTAGAAGCTAAGTATGGAAGGTATGAAGCCTTGTTAAGGGCAAATACTACCAATGCTACTTTTTATATAGATATGGCATTATACTTTCAAACAGTCTATCCAGAAAAGGCAAAAGAAATACGTACAAGGTTAGCAGAAGTAGCGCAGGGAAATTCAAAAGTACTTCGCGTACTTGGATATTTATATGACAATGCAGAAGAGTATGAACAGTCCCTTAAAATTTATGAACGAGTAGTAGAGTTGTCGCCTAGAGAAGCACAATCCTATAGGGATCTTGCCCGTGCCTATGAAGAGAATGGGCTTTATGATAAAGCTTTAGAATTATATATTAATATGCTCTCTGAACAGATTTTAGGAGTTGATTTTTCTCATATAGAACGCGCGTTAGGACACGAGTTACTGCATCTATCTACCTTGCATAGGGACAGTATTGATTATACAAGATTGCCAGAAGAGTGGTTGTTACAGGAGTATCGATTGGATTTGAGAATGGTGATTGAGTGGTCAGATAGAGAAGCTCCTTTTGAGTTTCAGTTTGTAAACCCGCTGGATAAATATTTTAAGTGGAATCATACCTTATTTGAGAATAAAGAACGTCTTGAAGCAGAAGAAAAGTCAGGCTTTCAATTTGAAGAGTTTGTAATTGATGAAGCTCCACACGGACTTTGGATTGTAAATATAGAATACCTTGGCAAAGATCAATACGTTACCATACCACCTTATCTCAAATACACAATCTATAGAGATTATGGAACTAGTGAAGAGCGCAAAGAAACCATAATCATAAAATTAAATACAGCGATAGGAAAAGCACAATTGCACGAGTTCCTATTATAGCGTGCGCGACTATGCGACTTGAACCCCTGCTAAAATACACGAGTTTACTTTCTATAAATTGAAAATGAGCATCCCCTAAATTTTATTTTAAGAGACATAAGTCTCTTTACTAGCCTGTTAATGCGTAGTTAAGTTTTATCGGGAATTCCTTTTTATCCCGAACTTGTGTTACCTTTAATAGAAATCAATCATCTTATGAAAAAATTTATAATCCTTAGTTGTGTACTTTTCTTAGGAACACATTTTGTCGTGGCGCAAACGCTATTTAGAGGAGTTGTGCTCAATGAGCAAACCAAGTCACCAATTCCTGAAGTAAAGATTGGTGTAAGTGGCCAAGGCGTTGGAGTAATAACCGCAGCTAACGGTCGATTTAATTACAGAAAATATAGCAAGACTTTAGATAGGGATAGTCAATTGATTATTACGGCAAGGGGCTATGAAGATTTGGTATTAGGTATAGGTGAGATCCAGGAGTTATATAATCTAAACTCTACTATTTTATTAAAGCCAGGCTCAAACAAAAAGAAAAAAAAGAATGATGCTATTTCTGTGTTCTGGGATATATCAGAAGGGATGATAGAAAGAGATGAAGATAAGGAATGGGCTTTTCTAGAACAACATTTATCTCAGTATAAAAAAGTTAACGTAAACTTTGTTGTTTTTAATGATAAGATACAGACTTGGAAACAAGAAGAGATTCGTAATGGAGAAATCTCTAGCTTTCGCGAAAGCATATCAGACATCAATTATTCTGGACCAGCTAATTATGATGTATTACAGCTTGATGGAATAGATGAGGTGCTCCTTTTTTCTAACGGGGATCCCACCTTTGGGACGCTGGCTATAAATAGAAATGTGCCAGTTTATGCGATAGCGTCTGCGGCTAATGTTAAGGAAGAAGCTTTATTAGAAATAACAGATTTTACAGATGGAGCCTATATCCCGCTCCAAAATAGATCGCTTGCAGCGATTAAGAACAATCAGGCTAGTGCAAATTCATCCGAAAGTAGTTCCAAAACTACAATTTCTGGCCAAGTGACGAGTCTTAGTACACCATTACAAGGGGCAACGATAAACAAGCTCGGGACTTTTGAGGAAGCTCAAACAGATAATAACGGCTTCTTTACCATAGAAGCTGAAGCGGGAGACATTCTGGCTATTAATTATTTAGGAATGTTTGAAAAGAGAGTAGTTGTTGAGGACATTACCACACTCCAGATTGCTATGATACCTGAAAGTGATGTGCTAGATGAAGTAGTCCTTACAGGAACAAAAAAGGACATTATTGTAGGTAATAAAATTATGAAAGGAAGGCCTAGTGAATATTTCCCTGGAGGTACCGTAGGTTTCGGAGATTTTTATATTACTGCAGAAGATATTATTCCCAATGCCAGAACTCTAGAACAAGTACTACTGCAGAATTTTAAGGCGGTGCAGATTAAAAATACAGCCACTCAAGGACCGGTGCTAGTGGTACGAGGAAATGTGCCCGCCTACGTTCTTAATGGTAATTTACTAGGGCCAGGAGAACCCCCTCCTTTTTATATTGCGGATACAGAAATAGAGTCTTTAGTATTGAAATACGGCAATGAGAGAACAAGCAGATACAGTCCAGGAAACCTTCTTAGTGGACCTGCTGTAATTGTAACTACTAAGAATAGTGCGTTTGTAAAGAAAACCGATAAGTATAACCCTCTTGTAAAAGGTAATGATTACCAAGAAAATACCAAACTAAGCAAGGAAGCCATTATAAGTAAAAAGTCGCATAAAATTAAAGGTCGAGTTACCAGTTTAGGAAAGCCTATTCAAAAAGCAACGATTAATGTTCAAGGTAGTTTTGATGAGTACTATTCTAAGGAAGATGGTTCTTTTACTGTTCCTGCTCAAGAAGGAGAGTTAATTATCGTGCGTTATTTAGGGATGTATCCAAAGGGGGTTGCTGTAGATGCTGCCGTCGCAGAGGTTGTTGTAGACTTAATCCCTAAGAATGATGTGTTGGATGAAGTAAAAATAACAGGACGAAACCAGGGAGATGTGAATTTTGGAACAGATATAGAGTCTCGTAGATATAAAGATCCTTTTTTGGGATCATTTGATGTCTTCACTTTAACAAATGAAGATTTTAAAATAGATACATGGGTAAGTATCGCGACAGGTCTAAAAGGTAAAGTGTCAAATGTTCAGGTAAAGGACTATCCAGGTGAAGAGAACATAGCAGTACGTAATGACCCAAATACGAGTTTTTTTATAGATGGTAGACCAGTAGATATAACAGAGTTCGTAGCCTTACCTCCTCAGCGTGTGGAGACGATTTCTATTAAAAAGAATATTGTAGGCATTATTGGCAGAGCGATTTTTGTGAATACAAAAAAGGAGTATAAAACACCCAAACCCGGATCTGCACTAGCCACTAAAAATGAATATAAGGATGAAGTAAAAAGTATTGCGCGCCGAGTTAGATCCTCAAGTACAACCCAAAATAATAGTATTGTACGAGGGAAGGTGATGTCGCAAGGGAAAGCTATTCAAGGAGCAAGCATATTTGTAAAAGGAAGTTTTGATGAGTATTATTCTAAGAATGATGGTTCTTTTGAGATTAAAGCATCTAGTGGAGATATACTTGTTGTCAAGGCTCTTGGGATGTTTAAAAAGGAAGTGTTAATAGAGCAGCAGTTTGATTTAACGATTGAGCTTACATCAAAGCGCAATGATCTAGATGAAGTCGTTGTTTCTGGAAATACCCGTGTTGACAACACTATAGAAACGGCTTATGGCCGGGAAAACACAGACAAGTTAGGATATGCTGTAGATGAGATTAAAAAAGAAAATTTTAATCCTGGATGGACTAATCTAAGACAACTTATTACGGGTAAGTTCCCTGGAGTACGTGTGATAGGGAATACAACGGGATTCTCGGGAAGTGCTGTTATTTATCAAATACGAGGAGGTAATCAATCTATTGAAAACAATATACCTCCAGCGTGGATTGTAAATGGGGTATTATATAGTGATGAGCCAGATTTTATAGATGTGCAACAGATAGAGAGTATCTCTGTGTTAAAATCTACAATAGCCACTAACAAATACGGTACGCTTGCTGCAGGTGGCGCTTTTGTTATATCTACAATAAAAGGAGCATCTGGTGAAGGAGCTTCGAGCAGACCATCAGCGCTAGTCTCTGGCAATAATTATGTAAATGATGCTATTGCAGCAGAAAGCCTTAATGAACAAGAATATATCACTCAATTGCGACAAATACCTTCTTTGGCAGGTCAATTTGAGGCCTATAGGAAGATGGCTCGTACCAAGGAGCTGTCCTTGGAATTCTACAGTGATATGGCAAGGTATTTTCAAAACATTGATTTGCAACTAGCTAATGATGTGCGATCAGACCTAGCTTATGTGGCTAGAAAGAATCCAAAGGCACTACGTACCCTAGCCTATCTGTATGAAGAGGCAGGAGATACAAAAAAGACCTTACTTACCTATGAGAAGGTTCTTGAGTTAGTACCTAATGAGGCACAATCGTATCGTGATGTGGCTAATGCCTATGTCTTAAACCAAGAGTATAATAAAGCACTAGAAGTATATATCAATACCATAGGAGAACGCATTAAAGGAGTTGACTTTACTGGGATAGAAAAGGTGCTAAAGACAGAACTGAGTAGGCTGGTACAATTGTATAAAGATAGGATAGACTTTAGTCGTTTGCCTAATGAATGGTTGCGGGCAGATTTTAAACAAGACGTGCGTATGGTTATTGAGTGGAGTGATGCGACGGTACCTTTTGAGTTTCAGTTTGTAAACCCGGAGAAAAAATTCTTTAAATGGAATCATACACTAGAAGAAAACAGAGATCGCTTATTGTCAGAACAAAAACAAGGTTTCCAGATAGAAGAGTTTGTTATTGATAATGCACCACGTGGTGAGTGGATTATTAATGTGCAATACTTGGGAGAAGAAGATGATTATATCTTACCACCATTTTTAAAGTACACGCTATATAGAGACTATGGGACTCCTCAAGAAACGAAGGAGGTGAGGGTGATTAAGTTATTCCGTCAGACGGAGAAAGTGACACTAGCTAGACTAGAGATTTAAACCTTGCCTTCCCATTCTGCATAAAATTGATCGAGAAACGCTACCATATAAAGGTGGCGTTTTTTGGCTATTGCCTTTCCTGTTTCTGTATTCATTCTGTCTTTGAGCAGGAGTAACTTTTCATAAAAATGATTGATTGTAGGCGCTGTAGATGCTTTATATTGCGCCGGTGTCATATCTAATTGAGTTTGTACAGAAGGGTCATATATTTTTCTATTCTTAAAGCCACCATAATTAAATGTACGCGCAATTCCGATGGCACCTAATGCATCCAGCCGATCAGCATCTTGAATCACATCTAGCTCTGGCGAGGAGAAAGCTACCTTTTTATTGCCTCCTTTAAAAGAAATATTTTTTATGATTTGTATCACGTGCTCAATGATTGCACTATCTACATTTTGCTTTATCAGAAAAGATGAGGCAATACGGGGACCAACCGTTTCATCGCCATTGTGAAATTTGGAATCGGCTATGTCGTGCAGTAATGCCCCAAGAGCAACTATAAATTGATCGACCTTTTCGTCTTGCGCAATAAGCAATGCATTCTTATAAACACGTTCTATATGAAACCAGTCGTGACCACCTTCTGCGTTTTTTAAGGCCGCTTTCGCGAAAGCAATAGTTTGTTCAATGACTTCTTCTTGGATTTTTTGCAAAGCTTAA
>JALZVV010000025.1 GCA_023299935.1 Dokdonia sp. | reverse complement strand
AATGATGCCTCTACAGACCATAGTGAGGAGCAAATAAAAGCGATTGCTCAGGACAAGATTACCTATTACGCTTTTAGCAAAAATAAAGGGGCAGCGGCAGCTAGAAATAAAGGTATTGACCTTGCTACTGGCACCTATGTTGCCTTTCTTGATGGAGATGATTTATGGCATCAAGATTATCTGAGCGAAATTAATGTGCTCATAGATAAATTTCCTGACCATAAAGTCTTTGCTACTGCTATTACGATACAAGAGCACGATGGCAAACGCAAGTCCAGATATACCTTTTCCAATACAGAAAATAAAATACATCTTTCCCTCAATTATTTTGAGGCAAGTCTTAAAAATACCCTACTAACGAGTAGTTCAACTGTAATAGAAAAAAATGTATTTAAGGATATAGGGTACTACGACCCGAGTATTAAAAGTGGTCAGGACACAGACTTATGGATTCGTATTGGATTAAGGTTTCCTGTAGCATTTAGCACCAAATCCTTTGCAACATATTCTTATGTAGCAGAAAGTTTGTATAACAGTATACAAACAGTAAAAGACAGACCCAATTTTGTTGTTTATGAAGCCGCAGAAAAAGAGAATGCAGCCCTTAAAAAATTCTTAGACCTTAATAGGTTTTCTCTTGCAATACGAGCCAAACTATGGAAAGAACCTCAAGAAGCTCGATTTTTTATCGATAGAATAAATCCTGAAAATTTATCAAAAAAGCAAAACTGGCTAATACACCTTCCTGCACCTGTAATAAGATTACTCTTTTTTATTAAAAGAATTCTAGAGAAAATGGGAATACGTCTAAGCGTTTTCTAAAGCTTTAAACGTATCATAATCACGAATATAATCACCTTCATCAAAAGTATGCGAGGCTAATACCAAACAAACCGCCCCTGAAGAAAAATTCTCTAATTCCCGCCACATATTTATAGGAATTAATAATCCTTTAGTAGGATTATTAAGCATCACACGTTGTTTCTCTTTTCCATTATCCAGTATCACTTCAAAACTTCCGCTTACCGCAATAAGCAGCTCCAAACATTCTTTATGCGCATGGCCACCGCGATAAGCACCACTAGGCACATCAAAAAGATAATACGTTCGCCTCACATCATAGGGTATGACATCCTTTTCAATAACAGCAAGATTACCTCTTGGATCTTCAATTTTAGGTATTTCAATAAGTTGTATTAAATCACTCATAAATTATTTAAGTATGTTGTCCACTCTTTACCAATTTCTTCCATTGCTAAATGAGAAACACTTGATCTAGCATTTGCTTTACATCGTTCATACAACGCTTCATTAGTAGCAAAGGTGTGTATAGCTTGTTCCAGAGCCTGTATATTATGGTTTTCAACTAGCAAGCCATTCTCTTTATTGATAATGATCTCCTTAGGTCCACTCTTGCAATCTACAGAAATTACAGGAGTACCCATAGCTAAAGCCTCAATAATCACTCTAGGGAAACCTTCATAATGACTCGTGAGAACCAAAGCTTTGGCATTAGCCATTTTGATATGTATCTCAGGATCAAAATTTTCAAAAACTATAGCGTTTTCCAAGTTTAACTGGCTCACTTTATCCAAAAGACTTCCTTTATCAGGGCCATCACCACAGATTTTAAGCTTTAGGTTTATATTTTTAGTATACGCTTTCGCGAAAGCGTCTATCAACAAATTCACATTCTTAACCTTATCTACAAGCCTCCCTACAAAAATAAAATAATCCTCATTAGATTCCCTTTTCACTTCAAAAGGAGCAATAGGGTTGTATATGGTGCGGGCCTTATCAATATTGTATGTGGTATTTATTGTTCGCGCTATTTCTTGTGAAACTCCAACTAATCCCGCCGATTTGTCAATCATCTGCTTCGCTATTCTCGAATTCTTTGGGAAGTAATTGTCTAATTTAAAACTTCGAGCCACATAAACCACTTGCTCATTCTTATAGAGATAATTAAGGTAGTAAGCCTCTTTAAAAGCATTACTCCTATTTCTATTATCAATAATAAAATCAAACTTCTGCTGCCTTAGATATTTTTTCAATTTGGCAAATCTTGCTAATCGTTTAAAAAACGTATCAGAAGAAGATTTCAATAAACCAAGATTAAATAAAGTTCCAGCATACTCATAATCAATAGCATCATTAAGAGTAATGAGGTGGACTTCAAATCCATTTTTATCTAGCATTTGAGACAGCATTGCTGTAGATCGCTCTGCACCACCACCTGCCAAAGAAATAGTAACTAACGCAATTTTTTTATGACTATCTTTCGACAATAGAAAATCTGATTTTATTTCCTCAAATATAGTAAATGCGCATCTTACTCGTAGGTGAATATAGCCGTCTTCACAATTCTCTTAAAGAAGGACTACAAACCTTAGGGCACGAGGTCACATTAATTGGCTCTGGAGATGCCTTTAAAAACTATCCTGTAGATATTTTACTCGAGCGAGGATACGAGTACGGCTTGCTTAAAAAACTTAAAGTAGGCATTTATAAACTAACTAAGATTGATATTTCTGCGATTGCCTTAAGGCGGAAATTTAATAAACTAAAACCACAGCTACAAGACTATGATGTTGTACAACTCATTAATGAGAGTAGTTTTAAAACAACACCCAAGCTAGAATTAGAAATTGCCGAATATCTTAAAAAGCATAATAAAAAGCTCTTTTTACTTTCTTGTGGAACTGATGTAAAAAGTGTTGGCTATATTAAAACAGGAAATCTACCCTACTCCATTCTTACTCCTATGAATGAAGGAAAAGGAACAAAATCGCAATATGGATATGCTTTAAAATATACCTTAGAAGCTTACATTAAATTACACAAACAGTTACTGTCAATAATAGATGGAGTAATCGCTACAGATTTAGATTACCATTTACCGTATGAAGGTCACGACAAGTATTTAGGACTTATTCCCAATCCTATTAATACCGACCTTATACCATACGAAGGTCTTAATATAATTGACAAAGTCATCATTTTTCAAGGAATTAATAGAAACAATTATTTCCCTAAAGGCCAAGATATTTTTAGTGAAGCATTAGCTATCGTAAAAGATAAAGTTCCTGATAAGGTTGAAATCATAAGCACAGAAAATTTACCTTATAAACAGTATATGAACACCTATTCTAGATGTCATATCCTTCTTGATCAGATATATTCTCTAGACCAAGGTTATAATGCTCTGGAAGCCATGGCGCGTGGTAAAGTAGTATTTACTGGAGCTGGCGAGCACTTTAATAAACAATATAATCTAGAAGACATTGTGGCTTTAGATGCTACTCCAGATGCTCAAAAAATAGCTCATGATCTAATCGAGCTCATCAATCATCCTCAAAGATTGATTGAGATTTCTAAAAATGCTAGACAATTTATTGAAGACCACCACAACTACAAAAAAGTTGCACAGCAGTATTTACAAACTTGGACTTGAGCTCCTAGGCTTTATGAGTAGCATTAGTGGGAATATCTTTATTAATCACACTTCCAGCGCCAATAACTGCATTATCGCCAATAGTCACTCCTCTAAGAATTGTTACATTATTTCCAATAAAGACATTTCTTCCTATTAATACAGGTTTACTCTCACCGGTATCTGTTCGTCGTTTTTTCGGATCTAGACTGTGAAAATTACAATTATATATCTGGCAATTCATTCCTATTGTCGTACCTCTGCCAACAGTAATTGATGATTCATTGGCTACAGCAGAGAAGTTATTATTAATCGCAACGTCATCCTCAAAAACAATAGTTGCATTTTCTCTTCGCGCCTCGATATAAGCATAGGAATTATAAAAAGATGGGGAGTTCCTAACTCCTAGATGTACGTTTTTCCCAAAGTATACTGCACCTCCACCATTAATCTGAACCGGTTGATGCTTCATAGGTTCGCCCTCTACTCTAGCGTTAGTAGACAGCATATTATACTTCAATCGTCTATAGAATTGTAATATGGCTCCGTATTTATTCATCTAATAGGTTTAGTTTTCCAAATAAAGGTTTTCTAAAAATAAACAATAGCATACATAAATGCACAAAATAGGTGAGACAATGTCCCATTGCTGCCCCTTCAAAACCATAGGTTTTTACAAAATAAACAGAAGCAAAGTAAATCATTACTAGAGAGATTATTTCTGTAATCAGAAACAGCTTCAGCATATTTTTGGATATAATTTGATACCCGATTACTATGGAAGCTATCTTGAAAAAATCACCTAATAACTGCCATTTAAAAATAGCTTCCATCGCAAGAAAATTTTCGGTATATATCAATTGAATAATAAAATTTCTAAGAAAAAACACTAGAAATAACCCTAACGCAAAAAGCGGCAATATTGTTTTATAAAAACCAAACACTTCTTTTCTAAATCCAGTGTTAGTAGTAGTTTTTGCCAATTGCGGCAATAAGTACAGCGTCATTAAAGTCGCAACAAATTTTAGGTAATAATCAGAAATTCGTGTCATCGCATCCCAATAACCCGCTTGTATGATTCCCTCTGAGTCTACAATGTGCTGTCTTATCCCAATATAAACTAAGGGCAAAATAATTGCAGAAAAAAATGCCATTATCGTATATGAGCCTAATTGCTTAGCATCTGACATATTAACCTGATGCAACTTAACATTAATCGTTTTTTTATGTTGCCCGAAGAGAAAAATTAAAGTAACCACAAAGGCTAATGCCGGTGTTATTACAAGTGCTGTCAAGGCCCCTTTTATTCCTACATAAATTATCAAATTCACAGAGAGAATAAGTCCTAAAAAACTAGCGACGATATTAATCCAAACAATTTTTTTGTATTTAGAAAGTCCGTTTATGTAAGCGACTAGCAAGCCATTTGCTGTAATAAATGGCAAAGCAATCCCGAGATATGTAAAGATAAATACGAAATCTCCTTCGTTTTTAAATACGATTGTATTCCAATAATCAGCTCCTAAAAACAATCCTCCAGATATAAGTAACGTAATTCCTATACTTACAAAAGTGGCTGTAGATAACAAACCACTTAAAGACGTGTTCTTTTCTTTATGTTTTGCGACAAGAGCCGTCACTCCATTAGCAAAACCCAGGGATCCGGAAGCTTGGGTAGCGGTTAGAAAATTACGCATATATCCCAACAAGGCCATCCCGCGTTCTCCCAAGTAAATGGCAATGAGTTTTGAAGTTACAAGCCCTCCTATAATTTGCAGTACAACAGCAACTCCATTTAAAGAAGTAATCTTTAAAAGCAAGGTGTTTACTCCTAAGCGGTCTGCGACTCTATTCATCAAAAACTATTTAACGCAGTAGTAATTTGTTCTAACTGAGTATCGCTAAGCACTGGATTAAGTGGTATACTCATCACCTCATCGTGTATCCTCTCTGTAATTGGAAAAGACTGGTGTGCATATTGAGCTAGTGCATTTTGTTTATGTGGCGGCACAGGATAATGAATTGCCGTAGCAATTCCCTGCGCTTCTAGATGAGTTCTGAGTTTTGCACGTTCTTTCGTACGAATTACAAACAAATGAAAAACGTGATTTTCTGATCCATCCCAGCTTGGCAAGCTAAGCTTATCATTCTTAATCTTCTCAAGATAATAGCTTGCAATAGCACGACGCTTGTTGTTTGCATTATCTAAATCTCGTAATTTGATGCGTAAAAACGCAGCTTGCAACTCATCTAACCTGGAGTTTATGCCTTCATATTCGGCGATGTAACGCTCTTGAAAGCCATAGTTTCTGTATTTTTTAATAACCTCAACTAAGGCAGTATCATTTGATGTGATTGCTCCGGCGTCTCCTAGGGCACCAAGATTTTTTGTAGGATAAAAACTAAAGCCCGCAGCATCTGCCAGACTTCCAGCACGGTTGCCATTCTTATCCTTAGCTCCGTGTGCTTGCGCACAATCTGTAACTACTAATAGTTCGTTTGCTTTTGCGAAAGCGTTAATCCCCTCCATATCTGCCAATTGCCCATACAAATGCGTGGGCATTACTACCTTGGTTCTAGCCGTAACACGATTTTCTAAATCATCAAAATCAAAGTTATACGTTTGACTCTCTGCCTCTACAAGAACAGGCACTAAACCCGCTTGTTTAATCCCTAAGATAGTAGCGATATAGGTATTAGAAGCAACGAGCACTTCATCCCCTTCGGTTAATCTTCCAAGGATTTTATAGCCTTCTAGTATGATGCGTAATGCATCCAATCCGTTTGCAGTTCCCACACAATACTTTGTCCCGCAATAAGCCGCAAATTCCTTTTCAAATAAACGAACCTCATCTCCTAGAATATACCACCCCTTTTCTTGAAAAGAAGTAAACGTCTTGGCAAAAACCTCTTTATAAGATGCATTAACCGCCTGTAAATCTAAAAATGGAATCATAAAAGCACATCATTTAATAGTGAATGATTGGAAGTGTCAAAACTATAAAAGCGATGCAAAATAGTTCTAGCCCCAAAACACTCCTTCCAATACGATAACCCTGAGTTCAATTGTGCGCCATGATTTTCGTTAGAAATTCCAAAATCAAAATACTGTTTATGGGCAAAAGTGCGATTTATCAATTCTTCAAATAAGAAATCCAAAGACCCCAACTCTTGCTTCTGCTCATTGCCAGAAATATATTGAACGTGTGCTGTGGTTTTCGTTTCAAAAATAGTAGCTCCTGCTACTAAAATTTCACCTTTATATACATTAAACTGTCGTATATGCTTAGGAAACTGTTGATGCAATAACGCTATTTCCTCACTCGTATGGGTAGGTAATGCATTGTGTTTTTGTGCCAAATTAGGCAATAATATTTCATCCCAAAAAGCTTTAAAACTCTTCTCCTCTTGTATACGTAACCCTTGTTTATGTGCTTTTTTTACACCTTCCATTCGGTTAGATTGAATGGGTAATTTATTGCGATAATCTACTACCGCAGCCGTATCAACTCTTCGCGTTAATGCCTGTGTTAATTGCGCTATATAGCCTATCTCTTCTGCAGGTAATGTGCAGTAAAATCCAGGTAATTCTTTAAGCTCTAAAGTTGTAATTCCTTTAGATTCTAAAAATTGCAATAGTTCTTGACATAAGATAATGTATTCTTTGAGTTTTAGTTTAGGAGAAATAACCAATCCTCCATAACTAAGTCCTTGATGACTGTAAACTACATTGTCTTTTTTATTTGCCGGAAGCACCGCTACCAGTTTTTCATTTTTATAGATTAATAAAGAAAAATCTTCAAAACGGTCCTGATGATACTCCATAAACTCCCTTGTAAAAAGGAAGGTGGCATTTTTTGCGAAAGCTATAAAATCATTCCAAGCTATCCGGTGAGACGGTTGATATGTATGTATATGGTAGTTAATTTATTCTTGTTTTTTAAAGACGATATTCCCTTGGTCATCTATGCATTTATAAACTCCTTGAGGTGCGTCCTTCTTTATAACGACAAAACTTGAATTATCTTCTGTATGATCTACTAATTTATTATCATCCCCAAGATAAGAAAATAGAACTCTAAAGACATTTACGGCACTTTTAAGATGCTTTTCGCCGCGTTTTTTACCATCCGGCCAGTGTATGGACAGATGACTGCTAAAAATCGAATATAGTATATCTCGCTCCTGTGCCTTACTATAAATCTCTCCTGTATATTCCATTCCTACATAACCCCCGTGATCTGCCATAATCACAATTAGAGCATTAGGGTCATTTGCTTTTATAATATTTAAGGTCGCTGTAACACGTTCATTTGCCATCTTCATACTTTCCATCCAAAGCTCTCGTTCTCCATCTATACCAAGAGATGCACCTTTATTACCGTGTATATGACCTGGGTTAAAAATTTCTATAAAAAAGAATTTAGGTTTAGCCTTCTCCCTAGTTAACGATTGTTCTAAAGAAGGTATTATATCTACACGCTTGCCTAATCCTGTGCCTATATAACTCACTTCATCATAGTTAAAATTACAATAGTCATAGCCCATCTCAGGCCTATTTAAAAGCAAATAAGGAAGCTCAGTTAACAAATGCGTTTTATAGCCGTTATTTTTAAAAATAGTAAGGACGGGATTATCACTTACAATAATATCACGTGCGTTAAATGTTTCTAAACTTAAGCCCTTGTCATAGTAATGATGTTTCATCATAAAAGTGGCACTATTAGAAGTAAGTGTCGAGGCATAATTACTCCTAAAATCAGGATAGAAATCAAAACCTTCTCTGTCCAAGTATTTTTGAAAACTACTATCAGTTACTTTATAATGACCTTTATACAATTCTGAAAAATTTACATAACCGTCTGGTTGTATAAAGTAGACATTAGGCTTTGTGGTAAACTGGACGGCTGTTATATTGTCTTTTTGTACCTGCCAAGTATCATCATAGGCAAAGGATTGAAAGGGTTTAGGAATAAAGGTAATTAATCCTATTAGTCCTAATATACCTTGCACAATCAATAGTTTCTTAGCGTGTTTCCATAAGAAAAAACCTATAAGACACGAAAGCATTAATAAGCCTAGGCTTATCTTCTTTTTAAGAGAGCCGTAATAGCCAATATGCATAAAAAACAGAAAGAAAAAACTCCCTAAAGTTGGAATCACGTACTTGGTGTATACCCCATCCTTAATCTTCCTACTAATCCGATAGGTCACATATATGAATATCGCAGGAAGTACAATAAATAACCCTACAAAATAAAGAAAGTGTCCAAAGGTATTGACTAGGGTATAATTATTAGTCGCATAAAAGAACACGGGATACAAGCCTGCGAGTAATCCTGCAATTAAAGGATACTCCTTTCCATTCTGAAGAAAATTTTGGATAGGACTTTTCCTGTCTTGCTTGGCCATTATTGTTTATTTTTTAAAGAAATACAACACTCTAGAAGTTCCTGCTATAGTTTCTTTCTTTTCTAATGTAAAATATTTCTTGAAACTCTCTTCAAAATTGGCTTCATTATAAAAATCAAAATGATTAATAAACTCTCGCTTTCGAACTAATAAGGAGTTAACCCAAGAGTCTTCACGTTTCGGAAATTCAATAATTAAGTATTTAGAAAAGGAAGCAAAAAAAGAAGCACTTTTCTCAAAAGGCACATTGCCAGATAAGGTAATATGATGAATCAAGGCTAAAGCCATAGTTACGTCTGGTGCATAATCTTTAAGTCTATGCAATAATGAATGGCGCTCTGTATTGTTAAACCCAATTCCTGCTGCCGGTTGCAATACATCACATACAAAAGCAAGCATATTAGTCTCCTTATTTTGTTGCGCTTGCGCGAAATTTTGCTCAACGGCTTGAGCATCAATATCCGTAACAATTAAATGCGCTTTACTATCTAAAGAACGAGCAAAAGTTCCATCATTGCCTCCCACATCAATAATACGGTTTGCGTTTAATGGGGCTACCCAAGATTTAATGAGTGTCTTTTTGGCTTCAAAAGCCGCCTCATCATAGTTGGTTTTAGTGTAGTAGTCACCCCACTCTGTAGCTTCATTTAGGCTGAGCTTTTTGATATACTCATAGAGACTATCCAAAATAGTGTTCTGAGCTTTAAGGCTAAGCTTTGCTACTTTGGTTTCTGCCTTATAGTCATCATTATGCTTGCCTTCCATTTTAGCCAACAAATGAATGTTAGTATATAAGGTCGAACTTAGCTTGGACTTCCCTGGTAATAAGGAGGCTATTAATTGTACTGGTATCCCATCAATATGGGTTTGCATCATTTTAAAAATATCTGTCCCGTGATATTTAGCAAGGACAAGTGGTCCAAAAAAATGGGTTATAAACTGTTTATAGGCTCTCCAAGGCGTGTCTTGCTCATAAAAATCAAAGGATAACGTATCAATAAAAATTGGCTTGCCTTTATACATCGTTACATTATAAGCCGATGCATCCTTTAGAATAAAACCTTTGGTCAAGGCATATTTCTGAATCTTAAGAGTTAATAAGGCCGCCTGCTTATATTGCTCAAAACTCCACTCATAAGGATTGGTAATAAACGGAATCACTTCTGGAGTGAGGATAATCTCTTTGGCCGAAGCCTGATTTTCTTTGTGGGGTATGAGTAAGCCTTTTCGCGAAAGCGTATCAAATACGCCATTCTCTTTTAAGGCTTCGTATTGTTTAAAATATATAGGTAAAATGCGCCTTTTTAAGGTTTTCCCATCATAAAAAAGATGCCCAGACGGGTCTCTAAAAGAAGCCTCGTGTACGTCTGATTTACTCGTCATCTACAGATGTATCATTCTCATCAATATCTATAGAATCATATTCGTCTTCCTTGATAAGGCCAAAGAATAACTTCACTTTGTAAAGGGCATTTTTTGAGAATAGGAATACGGCTGCGGCTGCGGCCACAATTCCCTGTACAATCATAGCTCCTAGACCCGGGTCAAAATATAATAACGACATACACTGTTTACTTAGAAAACGATTAAAAATCAAAAATACTATAAATTCCTTAGCTATGGGAAACAAAAAAGCCTCATCATGATGTTGAAGAGGCTTCTTTATAGGTTAAATGTTGTTTATGCTTATATCGCCTTACCTCTCTTGCGCTCTACCTCTTTTAAAAGCACTTTACGTAAACGTAGGAAGTTAGGTGTTACCTCAACATATTCATCTTTCTGAATATATTCTAGAGCCTCTTCTAATGAAAACTTAATTGCAGGAACAATCTTAGCCTTATCATCTGCTCCAGAAGAACGTACATTAGAAAGCTTTTTAGTTTTTGTGATATTAACTGTCATATCATCCTGACGGCTATTCTCACCTATTACCTGTCCCTCGTATATATCTTCTCCTGGGTCTACAAAAAATTTCCCGCGATCTTGTAACTTATCAATAGAATAAGGAATCGCATTTCCGTTTTCCATAGACACTAAAGAGCCGTTAATACGTCCTGGAATATCTCCTTTAAGAGGCTGGTATTCTTTATAGCGGTGTGCCATAATGGCTTCTCCAGCAGTTGCGGTAAGCAATTGATTACGCAATCCAATAATACCTCTTGAAGGCACTAAGAATTCTATAATCATACGATCACCCTTTGCCTCCATAGAAAGCATCTCTCCTTTGCGCTTGGTAACAAATTCTACCGCTTTACCAGACACATATTCTGGAAGGTCAATGGTAAGCTCTTCTATAGGCTCACATTTTACACCGTCTATTTCTTTTATTATTACTTGTGGTTGTCCTATCTGCAGTTCATAACCTTCACGACGCATCGTTTCAATTAATACAGAGAGGTGCATTACTCCACGACCATAAACAAGAAACTTGTCTGCACTGTCTGTATCTGACACACGTAATGCCAAGTTTTTTTCTAGTTCTTTAGTCAATCTATCCTTGATATGACGCGAAGTCACAAATTTTCCATCTTTTCCAAAGAAAGGTGAATCATTAATAGAAAATAGCATGCTCATTGTAGGCTCATCTATAGCGATAGTTGCTAATCCTTCTGGATTTTCTAAATCTCCTACCGTATCACCTATCTCAAATCCTTCGATTCCAACCAGGGCACAAATATCTCCAGCTTGTACGCTCTCTACTTTCTTACGGCCTAAACCGTCAAAAGTATGTAGCTCCTTGATACGTGTCTTCTTAATAGAACCATCACGCTTTACTAATGATACTGGCATATTTTCTTTTAGCTCTCCTCTATTTAAACGTCCTATAGCGATACGACCCGTAAATGATGAGAAGTCTAATGAGGTAATCAACATTTGCGGTGTTCCCTCTTTTATTTTAGGTGCAGGGATATTTTCCATCACCATTTCTAATAAAGGTTCGATAGAGTCTGTAGGCTTTTGCCAGTCATCACTCATCCAGTTGTGCTTTGCACTACCATAAACGGTTGGGAAATCCAACTGCCACTCCTCTGCTCCTAACTCAAACATTAAGTCAAAAACCTTTTCATGCACCTCCTCTGGTGTACAGTTTTCTTTATCAACTTTATTAATAACCACACAAGGTTTTAATCCTAGATCAATAGCTTTTTGCAGTACAAAACGCGTTTGTGGCATAGGCCCTTCAAAGGCGTCCACAAGAAGACATACACCATCTGCCATATTCAATACACGCTCTACCTCTCCACCAAAATCGGCGTGACCAGGAGTATCAATAATATTAATTTTAGTGCCTTTGTAGTTTACAGATACGTTCTTAGACGTAATGGTAATACCACGTTCACGCTCTAGGTCATTATTATCAAGAATAAGCTCTCCCTTAGATTCGTTTTCACGAAAAAGCTCACAGTGATACATAATCTTATCTACCAAGGTTGTTTTACCGTGGTCTACGTGGGCAATAATTGCAATGTTTCTAATATCCATAACAGGTGTCCGCAATGGCGGATATGTCTTTAATTACTAGCTTGAAGTTTTTTTCTCGCTCCTACCTAACGTCAGGCAAATTCGCGAAAGCCTCCTCGCTTACAGCGTGCAAAAGTACTCTTTTTAAATGTATAAATAAGAGCTCGTATAGGAATAGTTGGGTTGATAATGACTATGCAATCTATTTTAGCCCAAATCTTTGCTTGTTTTTAATTTAGATAAGTGATTGCGAAATATATAAAAAGGTTGTTTTTTTGTATCTCACAAGGGTATTATTGTTGCAAAAAGTATGGATTTATTTAATCAGACAGATCAAATTAAAAACCTACTTCCTAGAGATGGGACAGTACATCATTATGGATTTGCATTTTCTAAAGCAGAATCTGATACCTGTTATAGCACTTTCTTAGAAACAATCCATTGGAAAAATGATGAATCCATAATTTATGGAAAACGAATCGTTACCAATCGTAAAATCGCTTGGTATGGAGATAATATGTCTCAATATGCATATGAAAAAATAACGAGAGACGCGTTGCCTTTTACCAGTGAGCTACTAGCAATGAAAAAGAAAGTAGAGGCAATTACCCAAGAAACTTATAATTCCTGTTTATTGAATTTATACCACAATGGTTCTGAAGGACTCTCTTGGCATAGCGATGATGAAGGGCATTTTAAAAAAAATGGTGCTATTGCCTCTATAAGCTTTGGAGCAACAAGAAAGTTTGCCTTTAAACATAAAGATACTAAAGAAGTGGTTTCTGTTATTCTGGAACCTGGCTCTTTATTAGTAATGAAAGACGAAACGCAGACACACTGGCTACACAGTTTACCTCCCACAAAAAAGACTCAGAAATCAAGAATAAACTTAACCTTAAGAACAATGGCAAAATAACGCTTAGCGTTTCTTCTCTCTTGATTTTGATACTAAAACTAGTCCTGTATGAGGTTACATTCTTTCTGGCACCTCAATCCCTAGCAAGCCAAACCCTTTTTTAATCACCTTCCCAACTTGCTCACTCAAGGCCACTCTAAAGGCTTTTTCATCATCGCTAGCCGTCCCTAGAATAGGTACTTGCTGGTAGAAAGAATTAAAGGCTTTTACTAACTCATAGGTGTAGTTAGCAATAAGCGCTGGGCTTTTCTTAGCTGCAGCAAGTTGCACCGTATCAGGATATTCTTGAAGTAACTTAAGAAGTTCCTTTTCTTTAGGATGCAAATCTGCCCTTTGTGTTGTTGGCTTTACACCTAGTTCTTTTGCCTTGCGTAAAATCGATTGGATTCTAGCGTAGGTGTATTGTATAAACGGTCCTGTATTCCCTTGAAAATCTACAGACTCTTCTGGGTTGAATAGGATTCGCTTTTGTGGATCTACTTTTAGGATATAGTATTTAAGTGCTCCCAAGCCTATGGTTTTATACAGGGCTTGTTTTTCGGTTTCGCTATAGCCTTCTAGTTTGCCAAGCTCTTCAGAGATTGTTCCCGCGGTTTGTGCCATCTCCTGAATTAAATCATCGGCATCTACTACGGTTCCTTCACGAGATTTCATTTTTCCAGAAGGTAAGTCTACCATTCCGTAACTTAAATGAAAAAGATTTTCTGCCCACTCATAGCCTAGTTTCTTAAGGATTAAAAACAGTACTTTAAAGTGATAATCCTGTTCATTCCCTACGGTATAAATCATCCCTCCTACATCTGGATGGTCTTTAACTCGCTGTATGGCTGTCCCAATATCTTGGGTTATATAAACCGCTGTACCGTCAGAACGTAGCACTAGTTTTTCATCTAAGCCCTCATCAGTTAGATCACACCATACAGAGCCATCTTCTTTCTTAAAGAACACACCTTTAGCAAGGCCTTCATCTATATTATCTTTTCCTAACAAGTAAGTGTTACTCTCATAATAGAGACTATCAAAATCTACACCCAGATTCTTATAGGTAACTTCAAACCCATCATATACCCATTGGTTCATTGTTTTCCATAAACCTACTACTTCATCATCTCCTGCTTCCCATTTGCGAAGCATTTCTTGGGCTTCTAATAAACTAGATGCTTCTTTCTTTGCTTCTTCTTCGGTTTTTCCAGCTTCTATCAATGAAGCTATTTCTTTCTTATACTCTTGGTCAAACTTCACATAGTAATTCCCTACTAACTTGTCGCCTTTAAGGCCTGTAGATTCAGGAGTTTCTGCATTGCCATACTTTTTCCAAGCCAGCATAGACTTACAGATATGGATACCTCTGTCATTAATGATCTGTGTTTTATACACCTTAGACCCTGCGGCTTCGGAGATTTTCGCGACAGCGTAGCCCAATAAAATATTTCTAATATGCCCTAGGTGTAATGGCTTATTGGTATTAGGAGAAGAAAACTCTACCATTACCGCATTACCCTCGTGAGGTGCATTGCCAAAATTAGCATCTGTGGCTACTGTCTCAAAAAACTGTGTATAGTAACTATCTGCAATCACAAGATTCAAGAAGCCTTTAACCACATTAAAAGCGGTTATCTCTGCTACCTGTGCTACAAGATATTCTCCTAATTGCGTTCCAATCTGCACTGGATTACCCTTTACCACACGCAACATAGGGAATACCACAATAGTAATATCTCCTTCAAACTCCTTGCGAGTTGCTTGAAACTCTACAGCAGGCAAGTTGCCTCCATATAGTTTATGTATTGCTTCTTTAACGTGTTTCGTTAGATTTTCTTGCAGGGTCATTTTGTATCCAATTAAGGCGCAAAGATAGTCCAAAATGTGGGTTTAGGTAAAAGGCTTACTGCCTAAATATCGTATCTTTAGTGTAAAAAGAAAATGCTACTAAACGTATCCTATAACAATCCTGAAATCAAAAGAAAAATAGAGGAAGCTGTGGGCAAACCCTTCACACTTAGAGAGCGATTTAAACAAGGTGGTATAGGAATTGGACATCTTGTGATTACTTCTTCCTGTCTCCAAATCCAAAATTTACTAGCCCTAGACAAATACCGTAACAAATGTAATATTGAGTTGCGCCCAGAAGGCATTATTGTGGGATTTCGGTCTCTTCTAGAATCCTATGCACTGGTTATCCCCTACTGGAAACTAAACTTGTACAAAGGCCAAGCAGAAGAGTACAGCATCTATCGTGACAACTATTTTATTAAAATAGAAGCAAAAGCAAAGGATAAAAAAACCCACGCTTTTATAAAGCGCATTCTTGAGCAGAAAGTTCAACAAGCTCCAACTGCAATAGAAAACCTCTAACACTACTATGAAAATACTGCTTACGGGTGCAAATGGTTATATCGGAATGCGGTTACTACCGCTATTACTAGATGCGGGACATCAGGTGGTATGTACTGTGCGAGATAAAAATCGATTATCTGTTAGCCCAGAAGTACGTGCACAAATTGATATTGTGGAGATTGATTTTCTGGAAACTCCCAAAGAAAATCATCTCCCCAAGAATATTGATGCCGCCTATTATCTCATACACTCTATGACCTCTTCTACCACAGATTTTGATGAAAAAGAAGCGCTGTCTGCTCAAAATTTCAATCAATATATAAATCAAACTCAGTGCATGCAGGTCATCTATTTGAGTGGCATAGTAAACGAGAATAATCTCTCTAAACACCTTTGGTCGCGAAAAAATGTAGAAGACACCTTACAACAAGGTAAAGCAGCACTTACGGTATTGCGAGCGGGAATTATTGTAGGCTCTGGTAGTTCTTCCTTTGAGATTATTCGTGACCTCTGTGAGAAGTTACCTATAATGATTACGCCAAAATGGGTAAATACCCGCTGCCAACCTATCGCTATTCGCAATGTAATCCATTATTTACAAGGAGTTTTAGGCAAAGAACTTTGTTATAACGATTCCTTTGATATTGGGGGCCCTGATATTCTTACCTATAAGGAGATGATGCTGGCATATGCAAAAGTGCGCAACCTTAACCTATACATTGCTACCGTTCCCGTAATGACCCCTAAGCTATCTTCCTATTGGCTGTATTTTATTACCTCCACCTCCTATAAACTGGCACTAAATCTTGTGGACAGTATGAAAATAGAGGTTGTAACCAGAGATAACCGCTTACGCCAAATGCTAAACATTCAATCCATAAGCTATGCCGAAAGTATTGCAATGGCCTTTGCAAAAATCCAGCAAAACCAGGTAGCCAGTTCATGGAAAGATAGTCTTGTAAGTGGAAGGCTGAAATACAATTTAAATGAATATATCCAAGTCCCAACCTATGGTTGTGTGTTTGATAGACAGAAAATTCAATTAAAAGAAAACTCTGAAGCCTTAGACAATATATGGTCTATAGGCGGCGCAAAAGGATGGTATTATGGTAATTGGTTATGGAAAATAAGAGGATGGGCAGACAAGTTTTTAGGCGGGGTAGGATTGCGAAGAGGAAGAACACATCCTGATAAGATTAACTCGGGAGATGTTTTAGATTTTTGGAGAGTATTGCTAGCAGATAAAGAAAAGAAAAGACTTTTACTATTTGCAGAAATGCGCGTTCCTGGTGAAGCTTGGTTAGAATTCAAAATAGATGAAGATAATGTATTACATCAAACGGCGACCTTTAGACCTCGTGGATTGAAAGGAAGACTATACTGGTACAGTATGCTGCCCTTTCATTACTTCATTTTTGAGGGGATGCTTAGAAATATTGCCAGAAGAAAATCATAGAGAATAAATAAAACGAGCCGTTACTTTTATGATGTTGATGGTTTATTTTTAAATCCTACTAAAAAAATGCAACCGTTTTTACAATCTTAGGGCTTGAGCCTAAATTGCTAGTTGTGAAAACTACAAACACAACTACTTAATCATCATAAAAAATAACAAAAGCTCGTTTTACTTTTAATAAAAATAAAAATAGTGTTTTTTCTTATTATTTCCAATAAATGCAGTCTATTTAGACTAATTATATCGAGCTTTTATTTTCCAATCCTTCAAGGAATCCACCTTTAAATGTTATCAGAATCAGATATAGATTGTACAGACTCTTACAGAGACAATCATTTAAGCGTACACAAAAATCGAAATTCTCTAAAAATAAAAGCTTTTTAGATCTAAATAAATTTCTAGTGCCATAGTCCTAATTATCTTAGTCGGTTCTTTAATTAGATGGTAGTCTCCTTTTTTTTTAAGCTTGCTAAGAAGTGGACTTGATTTAATTTTAATAAAATATTGCTCATTAATTTTCAGGAAGAAAGACTTCTGCCATCATACATCTAGCGCTTCCGCCGCCGCAAGCTTCTATAATATCTAAAGAGCTATACAGTATTTTAGAGCGTTTTTCTATTTGTGCAATTTGAGCCGCATTAAGGCTTTGATAAGCCGCATTACTCATAATCACATAGCTTCCATCTTTGCCGTCTAGTTGTAGCATATTACCAGCAAAGTGATTTACTTGCTCTTCTGTAATTACTATTACTTCTTTACCATCTTCCTTAAGACTCTTTAAAACGTTTTTACGTTCTTTTTTATCATCTATACTATCAAGGCAAATAACAGAAAAATCCTCTCCTAAACACATCATTACATTGGTGTGATAAATAGGTAAACGTTTACCGTTTATTGTTTGATTTGCTGTAAAAATTACTGGTGTATATTCAAAATCTTCACAGAACTCTATAAATAGGTCCTCGTGTGCTCGCGGCGACAAGGCACAATAGGCCTTACGATTTACTCGGTCAAGCAATAAACTACCCGTTCCTTCTAAAAACACGCCCTCTTCTTCTGCCGAAGAATAATCTACCACGTGTCCTATAGAAAACCCTGTTTCTTCAAGAACATCAAGAATATCTTCTCTGCGCTCTGTGCGCCTGTTTTCTGCAAACATTGGATATAAAGCTACCGTTCCGTTTTCGTGAAAACTAACCCAATTATTGGGGAAAACAGCATCCGGAGTATCCGTCTCTTTGTTATCATCCACGACAATAACCTTAATACCCACAGCTTCTAGCTTTTTTACAAAATCATCAAACTCAGCTATGGCTTTTGCCAGTATTGTCGCGGGCAATACACCTTCTACAACTTTCTGATAATAGTTGTTTACTGCCGTTTGTTCATTCATTCTAAAATGAACTGGGCGTATCATTAATATGGTATTTGTAATCTGATTCATTGGGTATCAATTAATGCTAAAATTACAATTTAGCTTTTACATTATCTACAATAATTTTACCGTGCTCTCGGGTATTTTCTATAAACAACTTACTCGTTTGTAAACCTGCATTTATTACCCCGGCAACATATACATTAGGGAGTGCAGACTCCAAAGTATCTGGATTATGAATAGGTATCTTTAACGCATTGTCTTCTATAGGCAAGCCTAGGCTTTCAAAAAGAGTATAGTTAGGCATATAGCCTACCATAGCAAGCACAAAGTCGTTTTCAATAACCACTTGTCCATCTGGGGTTAGTAAGACTACATCATCAGTTCTTATCTCTGAAATTGTGGTGTCAAAAAAGGCTTTAATTGCACCTTCTTTAATACGATTTATGATATTAGGTCGTATCCAATATTTCACGCGAGGACCAATCTCTTTGGTACGGACCGCCATAGTAACTTCTGCTCCTTTATAAAAGGTTTCTAAAGCGACATCACAAGCAGAATTTGCAGCTCCTACCACCAGAATTTTCTGTCCCACATAGGGATGCGGACTGTTATAATAATGCTTCACCTTTGCTAAGTTTTCGCCAGGCACATTCAATTTGCGTGGCGTATCATAAAAGCCAGTGCAGATGGTTATTGCTTTCGCGAAAGCAGCACCTTTATCAGTCACCACCTGATATCCCTCATCCCTAGCCTGCATCGCCTTGACGGTGGTATACATTTTTATATTGAGTTGCCAAGTTTCCTGAACGCGCCTGTAATATTCCAAAGCTTCTTTACGTGTAGGCTTATCGGTATGTGATATAAAAGGAACCTCCCCTATTTCCAATAATTTAGAGGTACTAAAAAAAGTCATTTGCTCTGGAAAATTATATAGAGAATTGACTAATACACCCTTTTCTATGACTATATAATGTAGCCCTGCTTTTTTAGCTTCGATAGCAGTAACAAGACCAATAGGGCCAGCACCGATAACAATAAGATCATATTTGGTTTTTGAAAAATGGGTCATCGGTTGCGCCAGAAAAATGGGGTTAAAAGAATTAAAACAGTAAAGAGCTCCAGTCTGCCTATAAGCATTAAAAAGCCACACCACCACTTTGCGGCAGTAGGTAAG
>JALZVV010000024.1 GCA_023299935.1 Dokdonia sp. | reverse complement strand
GTGAGCTTTCGATTTGGTTTTCAATTTCAACCTCATTCCCATATTCGCTTTACTTTACTCACCTTAAGCGGCGCAATGGTTTGGCTTTTACTCGTAAAAGTCATTGCGGTAAATGGAATGTCAGGAAAAATCTGATCAGTCATTGCTGTTTCTCCATCGTTTACAAAAAACTCAATGGAAGATGCATCCATAAATATAGAAAACTTTACATCCTTGGCATTTTTTTGGATTGCAGGTGCTGTGTGAATCTCCTTAGCAAAACTAGGCTCAAAAGCTACTTTACCAGATTTACGACGGTCTATAAAAAAGTTGTTACTACTTTTTGTGTATCCTACTTTTAAGGAGTTGCCTTCTACATTGGTAAAATTAACCGTAAAATCATCTATGACTCCAGGAAGAGTAAAATCCAATCGCATCTCATTAAAGTTGGCACTAGAGAGCGACATATTGTGTTTCATTGTATCATGAGTGATAGTCGCATAGCTATATTCATTTAAGGTATCGATAGGATAGTTTTTTAAATGGAAAGCGTTTTTATTTTTGGCTAGTGTTAACTTTCGCGGAAGCGTCATGGCACTTCTCCACACCTCAGTAGGTGTATCTCTCGCATAGTTCCAATTGCTCATCCAACCTATAAAAGTGCGCTTATTGTCTGGCAAACCGTTGTAGGTTACCCCGGCATAATTATCCATGCCATAATCCAGCCATTGGGCTTCTTTTTGAGTAGTTGTAAATTGCTTGCCATCAAAATCTCCTACAAAATATTGCGTACCCGAACCACCATTAGGAGCTCCCGGGTTCATACTCACAAGTAACACCCATTTTTGTTCTTGACTTCCGGAAACAGCAAGCGGGAAAATATCAGGACATTCCCAAACACCGCCGTGTGCACCTTGGTTTTTGCCAAACTCACTTGCCAGTGTCCACGATTTGAGATTAGGACTGTTGTAGAACTTCACGTGGTCTCCTGCGACAAGGGCCATAACCCACTGTTTGCTAGCTTCGTGCCACATCACTTTAGGATCTCTAAAATCTTTTATATCCGTATTTCCAATCACGGGATTAGCTTCATATTTAGTCCAGGTATCTCCTTCATCCAGACTGTAAGCGATGCCTTGCGTTTGGAAGTCTTTACGACCTGCTTTTTCGCCTGCCATAAGATGATAGGTGAAAATAGCAACCATAGGAGGATTGTCTTTAGTTCCTAATCCAGAGGTATTATTGGCATCCATCACTGCACTCCCAGAGAAAATGAGTCCTAGTTCGTCAGGATAAAGCGCAATAGGCTTATGCTCCCAAGCCATTAAATCTGTTGAGGTGGCATGTCCCCAATGCATTGGACCCCAAACGATATCTTCTGGATAGTATTGATAAAACAAATGATAGGTGCCGTTGTGGTAGAGCAATCCGTTAGGGTCATTCATCCATTTTTCTGGTGGAGTGAAGTGGTATTGTGGACGGTAGCTTTCGCGAAAGCGTTCTTTTGCAACTTCAATTTCCTGAGTCTCTAGAGGTAAAGTAGAGCCTTTTTTGCAAGCAAAAAAAGATAAGCAAAATGTAAGGAATAGTAGGTATCTCATTATTTTTTTTATTAATGAAGAGAAGATAAAAAATTATTATTAATCATTAGGAGTTTTCATGCCAAATAGTATTTGAGTAAATTGTAGGCTTATATCAAACATTTTTACTTCTGGAAAATATGAAGAGAAAGCTCACCTTAAAACTTATTGCTAAAGAACTGGATGTCTCTATATCTACCGTTTCCAAAGCATTACGGGATAGTGCAGAAATTAGTGAAGATACCAGAACCAAGATTAAGGCATTTGCGAAGCTGTACAACTATAAACCTAATAATATTGCATTAAGTTTAAAGAATAGGAAGACACGTACGATAGGGATCATTATTCCTCAAATTGTGCATCACTTTTTTACAACCGTAATACGTGGAGTGGAACAAGCAGCACGTGAGCATAATTATAATGTGATTATCTGTTTATCAAATAACGATTTTGATAAAGAAGTGCTCAATATGGAGCTACTGGCTAATGGAAGTACGGATGGTTTTATACTTTCAGTAGCTCATGAAACACTAGAAAAAGAGGATTATCATCATTTAAGAGAAGTAATTGACCAAGGAATGCCTGTGGTGATGTTTGACCGTAATGTAGAGGGGATCCATTGTGATAAAGTATTGATTGATGATCGGGAAGGTGCAAAATTAGGAGTTACCCACTTACTAAAAACAGGATGTAAGCGTATTGCAATCATTACTACAAAAGATTTTTTTCCTGTAAGTAAACTGCGTACTAAAGGGTATATAGAAGCCTTAGAATCCTATAATGTAAAGGTAGACCAAGATTTGATTTTAAAGCTGGACCATATAGATCGTTGTGATGAGCAAAGTATAGCACGCATCAAGCATTTTCTTAAAAACAAAGATATTGATGCAGTGTTTACTGTTAATGAATTATTTGCAGCAAAAGCGGCACGAATCTTAACGCACCATGGTAAAAAAATACCAGAAGATGTGTCTATAGTAAGTTTTAGTGATGGTGAATTGTCACAAAACTTCATTCCAAGCTTGAGCACGGTAAGCCAGCCAGGTGAGGAAATGGGACGCAAAGCAGCAGAACTATTAATAAACAAATTAGAGCGCCCAGAAGAGGAGACAGAGGAGTATACCACGGTCTTTGTAGATACGAGTATGATTGAGAGAGAGAGTACTATACGATTGAAGAAGTAATATGAAAAAGGGATTTATCTTTGATCTAGATGGGGTTATTGTAGACACTGCCAAATACCATTATCTCGCCTGGAAAAACTTAGCAAATAGTCTTGGGTTTGAATTTACAGAAGAACAGAACGAACTTTTTAAAGGAGTAAGTAGAGTGCGCTCATTAGATATCCTTCTTGAGTTAGGCAATTATACGGCTGGGCAAGAACAGAAAGACGGTTGGCTTATTCAAAAGAATGAAGAGTACTTAACGTATATAGAAGGAATGGATGCTAGCGAGATTCTTTCTGATGTGCCTAGGGTTTTAGATTTTTTATTAGAAAAACAACAAGGAGTGGTTTTGGGTTCTGCAAGTAAGAACGCCAGGCCTATTCTAAAGCGAGTGGATCTCTTTGACAAATTTCACGATATCGTAGATGGTAATGATGTTACAGCGGCAAAACCTGACCCAGAGGTGTTTCTTATAGGAGCAGAAAAACTACAAATAGATCCTGAAAACTGTATCGTTTTTGAAGATAGTATTGCAGGGGTGAAAGCGGCTAATGCAGCTGGTATGATAAGCATAGGAATTGGCAAGAAAGAAGTGCTGCACGAGGCTAATTATGTGTTTCTTGACTTTACGGAAATATCTACTTCTTTTCTAGAACAACTTATAGCTGGCGAAAAATAAAAAGCCACCCAATATAGATACCTCAGATGACTGTTCTCTAAAGCTTATACTTGGTTTATTGTTTGAGCACCATATGAGTAGCTGTTTTATCTCCAATAGTTATAAAAATAAGCACACTGATGTTTTGTAAATATCTGAAAATCAATATTTATGACTATAGTTTGATTTGATATCTTTGTGGTCGTTTAATACTAAAATATGCATCAAGAATATATAAGAGAAGACCTTTGGTCTATTGTAGAAGAAGGCTGGAATCCAGAACATGTAAAATCTTCTGAGAGTCTAATGAGTATAGGCAATGGAGCTATGGGACAACGTGCTAATTTTGAAGAGCATTATAGCGGTCCAAGCTTTCAAGGGAGTTATATAGGCGGTGTATATTACCCAGATAAAACGCGTGTAGGTTGGTGGAAAAATGGCTATCCAGAATACTTTGCTAAAGTTCTTAATGCTCCCAATTGGATAGGTATTAAAGTACGTGTAGACGGAGAAAAACTGGATTTGCATACCGTAAAAACGGTGAAGCATTTTAGGAGAGAGCTCAATATGAAAGAGGGATGGCTAGGAAGAAGTTTTACGGCTGTACTCAAAAATGGGATAGAAATTGCCGTGCAGTCTAAACGTTTTGTGAGTATGAAGCGGGATGAGTTAGGCGTTATTCAATATACAGTAACTCCCTTAAATCAGGAAGCAAACATTCAATATGAACCATTTGTAGATAGTGGGATTACGAATGAAGATTCTAACTGGGATGACCAGTTCTGGAACACCTATAAAGTGGTTCAAGAAGGAGATCGCGCTTATGTTTTGAGTCATACTATGAAGACAGAATTTCACGTCTGTACGTATATGGAGAGTCAATTTGCTGTAGGGGGCGAGCGAATTAGGCTTTCGCCAAAGCGTACCGAAAAAACATCCTACCAAGGAGCTGGAGAACGTAAGCACGAGACCCAAACTTATGCTGGTTTTGCTTATGAAACACCTGTGAAAGCCAATGAGCCTTTTACAATTACGAAGTATGCGGGTTACGTGAGCAGTTTAAATCACGCCAAAGGCAATTTGCAAAACGCTGCAGCTGCCATTTTGGACAAAGCAATTACACAGGGATTCACTCCTTTACTCAAAGAACAACAAAAAGCTTGGGAAGCTATCTGGGCAATGTCTGATATTACTATAGAAGGAGATGTAAAAGCCCAACAAGGGATACGTTTTAATATTTTCCAACTCAATCAGACTTATTCCGGTAAGGATGCTCGTCTTAATATAGGACCTAAGGGGTTTACCGGTGAGAAATACGGTGGTTCGACCTACTGGGATACAGAGGCTTATTGTATCCCCTTTTATATGGCGACCAAGAATCAGGAGGTAGCGAGAAATTTACTGACGTATCGTTACAAACAGCTGGACAAGGCTATTGAGAATGCAGAGAAGCTTGGTTTTAAGGATGGAGCTGCATTATTTCCTATGGTTACTATGAACGGTGAAGAGTGCCATAACGAATGGGAAATCACCTTTGAAGAAATACACCGCAATGGCGCTATGGTTTATGCCATTCACAACTATGAGCGGTTTACGGGAGACACGACCTATATTCCAGAAATGGGGCTAGAAGTGATAATTGCTGTAGCCAGATTTTGGCAACAACGTGCGACTTTTTCCAGCCAGAAAAAGCAGTATGTGATTCTAGGAGTAACCGGACCTAATGAGTATGAAAACAATATCAATAATAATTGGTTTACAAATTATCTGGCAAAGTGGTGTTTGGAGTACGCTTTCGCGAAAGCACAACTCATACAACAAAAACACCCTGAAGATTTTGATCGAATAGCCGCTAAAATCAAACTCACTACTACCGAAATTTCTCAATGGACAGAGGTGGCAGATGCGATGTATTTGCCTTATGACGAGACATTAGAGGTGTATTTACAGCAGGATGGTTTCTTGGATAAGGAATTAATCTCCGTTTCAGATTTACCGCAATCAGAGCGTCCTATTAATCAGAAATGGTCCTGGGACCGCATCTTGCGATCTCCCTATATTAAGCAGGCAGATACCTTGCAGGGCTTTTACTTTTTTGAGAAACATTTTTCTAAGGAGGAGCTAGAAAAGCATTATGACTTTTATGAGCCCTTTACAGTTCATGAAAGTTCGCTTTCTCCTTGTGTGCACGCGATACTTGCCGCCAGATTAGGTCGTATGGAACAGGCCTATGCGTTTTATTTACGCACCTCACGATTGGATCTAGATGATTACAATAAGGAGGTAGAAGAGGGCTTACATATCACCAGTATGGCAGGAACTTGGATGAGTGTGATTGAAGGTTTTGGAGGAATGCATGTGCGTGATGGGGTGTTACACTTTAAACCTCAAATACCTGATACTTGGGATTTGTATTCTTTTAAAGTAAACTTTAAAGGACAAGTATTAACGGTTGCTGTATCTAAAGAAGATGCCGCATTTTCTATCGAGAAGGGAGCTGCGTTGGAGATTGTAGTGGATGAGAAAGAGTTGATTGTACAAGTCTAAGGGATTGTAAAAGGCTGAAAGGGTATATTTTAACATTAATTATTTTGATTTTAATTAGGAATTTATGAGATAGATAGATTTGTTTCTTAACCAAAAATAAATCAAAATGAAAAAATTAGTAACATTAGTTTTAGGTATGATTTTTGCTCTAAGCACAGCAACGCTTAATGCAGAAAATTTAAATCCAGTAGAAAAGGACTTAAATATAGAGGCTATATCAGAGGCAGATTTTATTTGTGTTTGGGTAACTTATACAACTCAATATCTTGAAGGTCCCGACCTTTTTGGTAACTACACTCTCGTAACTGTTACTGTCAAGAGGAGAGTTTGTGAAAACCAGTAATGATTGAACTAACATAATTTTAACCCATCCTAACCCAAAAGGGTTGGGATGTTTAATTTAATAATATGAGATTATTTTTTTATTCCTTTTTTTTCTTGTTTTTTACATATGCTCAGGGTCAAGAAGCAACAATAACATATTTGAGCAGAGTCATGATTTCCGAGACTAGTGATTTTTCCTCTCTAGATCCTAGTATCCAAGAAATAATGAGAGCTAATATGAAAGGCCAAGAATATTATCTTTATATAAAAGGGAATAAAGCCTTATATACCACAGATCAGTTAAAAGAACAGCTTGTACACGATTCTAATACTGTTGATGGAGAAGGTAATATCTATAAAGAGAGGATATTTAACCAACCTTATTCTGAGAATATTTTTACAGATAAAGGTAAAGATTTTAGGCAATCCCAGATAACCGCACAAGGGAAGTCTTATAACATAAGTGAATCGTTGGGACAAAACACGTGGGTTTTAAAAGATGAATCAAAAACAATAGATAATTTTAAGTGCTTTCTTGCAGAAACGACATTGTATGGTCAGAAAATTAGAGCTTGGTACTCAAATGAAATTCCATTAAATTTTGGACCAAGCAGGTTTCACAATCTTCCTGGGTTAATATTACAATTAGAAATGGGTAAGAGGATAATTACAGCTACAAAAATCTCGTATTCAAATGTTCCTGCAATTAAACCACCAGAAATGGGTACAATTATGAGTCGAAAAATGTTTGATACTCTTATTATGAAACAAATGAATACCCCAGAAGGTACGACAACAGACCAAAATGGGGATACTGCTACACAAAAAACAGTAATAAAATTCTAGTGTATCGAACTTTTGTTATTATCTGCATTATTTGTTCGATAGCAACTGTATCATATTCTCAAGAATTATTGGCTATAGAAGGGATTGTGCTTTCAGAAGCAAATATTCCTTTGCAGTCTGCAAATTTGAGTTTGTTTAATGCTCAGGGGAATATAGTAGCCTATACTATAACCAACGATCAAGGAAATTTTTCTCTTACATTAGATCAGAAAGAGAACGTAGATTCACTTCAATTAAAAGCAAGTTTTCTAGGCTATTACACACAGAGTAGAATATTTTCTTTAGATCAAGTCACTGATAATGTCATTTCTTTTGAGTTCTTGCTCAAAAAAAAGACAGAATCTTTAACGGAAGTAGTTATAACAGCCCCACCCCTTCCTTTTTTTGAAAAGAAAAAAGATACAATAATTTACAATTTAAAGAAGAGTTTAACAGGACAAGAGCAAAATCTTGGCGAGATGTTAGAAAACTTACCTGGAGTGAGATTAAATGATAGAGGCAAGATCGAAGTAAATGGTAAAGTGATAGAAAATTTACTTATTAATGGCGAAAGTTTTTTTGAAAATCAGCATCAAATAGCTACTAAAAATATATCACCAGAAATGATTGAAGGGATTAGCTTTTTTAGAAAGCACAGAGACTTTACAATAATTTCTGATAAAGAAAACTCTCTTGGGACTGCTCTAAACATCAGTATTAAATCAGAATTTAAAAATAAGTTTAAAGGAACTATTAATACAGCTTTAGGTGTAGAAGATGCTTATGCTATAAAGGGTGTTTCATACAATTTTAGTAGTAAAACTAATCTAACTCTCATTACTGACTGGAATTCTATTAACGAACCATCCATTACGCCTCTTGATTTCTATGATTTAATCGGAGCAGCTTCTAGTTTCAATAGAGACCTAGCAAAAAGTAGTCTCGCTCGAGAAACGCAACAATCTCGATTATTTGAAGATCTATCAGAGCAGGTAGCCTCTCGAAATCTATCTTTTCAAGCCCTTAATTTTAGTATAAAGGTTACTGATAAATTAAGAATAAAAGGCTATGGTATATTACATAGTGATAAAGAAGGCGTGATCTCTCAATCTAATCGAGTTTTTGAAAACGATACAATCCCAAACCAGTTAGAGTTTTTAAAAGCTCGTAATAAACGTTCTTTCGGTATTTTTAAAATAAATGCCGATTGGCGCATAGGTGATTCAAGTCTTTTGAGTTATTCAGTTAATTATTTGCCTGGAATGCATTTAGGGAATGGTAATATAAAATTTGGAGAGAATAATGTTGATGAAAATAGAGATGTTTCTAATATTATTTTCGATCAATCATTAGAGTATAAGACTGAACTGAAAAGTTTGGGAATAGTTAAGTTCAATTTATTTCGTGAATATGATAACAGTAATGGAGATATACTACTTTCCTATGAAAATCAACAACCTTTAATTCCAGAAATCGATGATACTAGGTTATTCCAAACTACTAAAT
>JALZVV010000023.1 GCA_023299935.1 Dokdonia sp. | reverse complement strand
TTGGTTTTTTCTGGGTCAAACTTGGCACCTGCTTTATTTACTTTCTGTAGATCAAAAGCGCTTATTAATTCTTCTAAAGAGAAAAGCTCTTGTTCTGTTCCTGGATTCCACCCTAAAAAGGCAAGCATATTAACAACGGCTTCTGGAAGATATCCATCTTCTTTATAACCACTAGAAATTTCATTATTTTTTGGATCTTCCCATTGGAGTGGGAAAACAGGAAATCCTAATTTGTCGCCATCGCGTTTACTTAGTTTTCCTTTTCCTACAGGTTTAAGTATAAGCGGTAAATGTGCAAATTTAGGAGCCTTCCACTCCAATGCACGATATAATAGTATGTGTAATGCTAGAGAGGGTAGCCACTCTTCCCCACGTATCACGTGTGTAATCTCCATTAAGTGATCGTCCACAATATTAGCAAGATGGTAGGTGGGCATCCCATCTGATTTAAATAAGACTTTATCGTCTAAGATATTGGTGTCTATTTGCATATCCCCACGTATTTCGTCTTGCAAATGCAAAGTCTCGTCTTGAGGTGATTTAAAACGGATCACATATTCTGCACCTGCTTCAATACGTTGCGCGACTTCTTCCTGCGACAGCGACAGAGAGTTTTCTAGCTTAAGACGGTTATGCCAGTTGTATATAAAAGTTTTTCCGTTGGCTTCGTATTCTTTTCTTTGTGCGTTTAGCTCTTCTGCGGTATCAAAAGCATAATAAGCATTTCCTGATTCTAGTAGCGCTTTCGCGAAAGCGTGATACTTCTCCTTCCTCTCACTTTGTCTATAGGGTCCAAAACCGCCATTTTTGCCTGGCCCTTCATCAAAAGGAATACCACACCATTCCAGGCTTTCTTTGATATAAGCTTCTGCACCCTCTACATAGCGATTCTGGTCAGTATCCTCTATACGAAGGATAAAAGTTCCTTGGTGTTTTTTAGCGAATAAATAATTAAAAAGAGCGGTGCGTACTCCACCTATATGAAGGGGTCCCGTAGGACTTGGAGCAAAACGTACACGTACAGACATAGAGTGTGATTTAGGGCACAAAGATAGGATGTACAACGACTTTATCCTAGTTGAGAAAGAACACAGTACAGCTAATCTGGCAAATAAAGCCAGACTTGCCAAAATTTAACAGCTTGTTAAGCGCACAAAATGCTGTAAAACATAATAAAATGGTATTTTAGGCCTTCCTATAGATGAAGGAGATGAATAAATTCAAGACCATAGAGCGCAAGATAGAGGCGTTTATTAGAAAGTATTATACAAATGAGCTACTTAAGGGAGCGATATTGTTTTTTGCTTTTGGAGCCCTGTATTTTTTAATCACACTACTTGTCGAGTATTTTTTCTGGTTGCGACCGGCGGCAAGAACCGTTCTTTTTTGGGTGTTTATTGCTGTAGAGCTAGGACTCCTCATTAAGTTCATTGCGATACCGCTTGCTAGATTGTTTAAGTTGTCTAAAGGGATAAGCTACACTCAAGCGGCTCAGCTAATAGGAAGTCATTTTCCTGAGGTAGAAGATAAGTTGTTAAACACCTTACAACTTCATAAAGAGGTAGGTGACTCAGAGCTTATGCTAGCCAGTGTAGCACAAAAAAGTGCAGCATTAGAGCCCATACCATTTAAACTGGCAATAGATTTTAAGAAAAACGCCAAGTATCTTAAGTATGCAGTAATCCCAATTGTAGTTTTTTTAATTGCTAATTACGGAGGGAAAGACCAAGTATTTAGTTCTAGCTACAAAAGGGTTCTCAATTACTCAGAGGCATATGAGCCACCAGCACCTTTTGAGTTTTTTGTAGTCAATGAGAATCTTAAGGGTATCGAGAATAAGGATTACACCCTGCAAGTGCGCACTACAGGCGATATTGTTCCAGAAGAAGCGTCCATACATTTTGATAATGAGACTTACTTTTTACAGCAAACACGACCTGGTGAGTTTTCTTTTGTGTTTGAGCGCCCATCATCAGACATCTCTTTTAATGTTTCAGCAAATAAAGTATCCTCTAAAACCTACACCTTAGAAGTTCTAGAAGTTCCATCCTTGGTAAACTTTAAGATGGAACTGGATTATCCTAATTACACCCAAAAACGTACTGAGCGCATTGCTAATACAGGTAATGCAATTATTCCAGAAGGCACAAAGGTAACCTGGGTGTTGGACACCAAGAAAACAGATGAAGTGCACATGATAGTAGAAGACACTATGTATGCTTTCGCTAAAGCAGAACAAGAAGTATTCACCCTGTCCAAGAGAATGTATAGAAACACCGCTTACGAGGTTTCTACAAGTAATGATGAGCTTAAAAACTATGAAAACATTGCGTATGCCTTACAGGTGGTTAAAGATGAGTATCCTAAGATGGATTTAGAGGCTCGCAAGGACACCATTAGCGAGCAGCAGGTCTATTTTTATGGCAAAGTAAGTGATGATTATGGGTTATCGAGTCTTAGGATTGCATATTATGAAGAAGGTACAGACGCAAAACTATACAAGGAGATTGCGATTAAAAAGGACAATGTAGACCAGTTTGTATTTGCATTCCCAGATGCCTTAGATTTACAAGAAGGTAAGACCTATGAGTATTACTTTGAAGTGTTTGATAACGACCAGTTACACAATTATAAGAGCACTAAGAGCAGTGTGTTTTCCTATGCTAAGCTTACCCAAAGTGAGTTAGAGCAGGAGCAACTGCAAAAACAAAAAGAATCCATATCCAATCTGGACAAAACTTTAGAGAAGATTGAGCGACAGGAAAAGGAGTTACAAGAACTTTCTAAAACTCAAAAAGAAAAAGAACAACTTAATTACAATGACCAGAAGAAGCTTCAGGACTTTCTAAAGCGTCAAGAACGCCAGGAAGAAATGATGCAGGATTTTTCTAAACAGCTCAAAGAAAACCTGGATGAATTTCAGAAAGATGAGGCGCAAACAGATGAGGATAAAGAGCGTCTTAAAGAACGACTGGAACGACTAGAGAAGAAGGCAAAAGAGAATGAAAAATTACTAGAAGAACTAGAGAAGCTTAGAGAAAAGCTCGATAAGGAAGAACTCACCGAAAAGCTGGAGAATCTCGAGAAGAAAAACAAAAACAACAAGCGCAACCTTGAGCAAATGTTAGAGCTCACAAAGCGCTATTATGTGGAGAAAAAGGCAGAGAAAATTTCTAGGGATCTAGAGAAACTTGCTGAAAAACAAGAAAAGCTCAGCAAGAAAGAAGGAGATGAAAATACAAAGGAAGAACAAGACAAGCTCAATGAAGAGTTTGAGAATTTAGAAAAGGAATTAGAAGAGTTAGAAAAGGAAAATAGTGAGCTTAAAAAGCCTATGGCGATTCCTAATGACCCTAAGAAGCAACAAGAGATAAAAGAGGAACAGCAAGGCGCTAGTGAAGAATTAGAACAGCAAGAACAGCAACAGCAGGAGCAACAACAGCCCAAAAACACTTCTGAAGCTCAGAAAAAACAGAAAAAGGCAGCAGAGAAGATGAAGCAAATGAGTCAGTCTATGCAGCAAAGCATGCAAATGTCGGGTCAGGAGTCTATGGAAGAAGATGCCGAAATGCTTAGGCAGATACTAGATAATTTATTAGTTTTTTCTCTAGAAGAGGAGGATTTGATGTTAGATTTTAAGAAAATAAGCGATAAGAATCCACTATACGCTCAAAAGCTTAGAAGACAAAATGTGTTGAAACAAAATTTTGAGCATGTAGACGATAGCCTGTACGCTTTGTCTTTAAGAATTCCGGAATTGGACGACAGAATAAATGAGTCTCTTGTGGATATCGAATATAATTTGGATAAATCTTTAGATCGTCTGGCAGAAACTCAAGTCTTACAAGGCGTAAGTAATCAGCAATATGTGGTGACTGGAGCCAATGAATTGGCAGATTTATTAAGCGGTTCATTAGATCAGATGCAGCAGTCTATGGGTCAGGGACAGGGTCAAGGGCAAGGTCAGGGTCAGGGGCAAGGTCAGGGTAAAGGCCAGGGTCAGGGACAAGGAGGTCAACTACCAGATATCATTCAGAGTCAAGAAGATTTAAACAAGAAGATGGAAGAAGGTAGTTCGCCTGGCGAAGGTGAAGGTGAAGGAAGCGAGGGGGAAGGTGAAGGCGAAGGACAGGGCGAAGGAGAAGGTCAAGGTCAAGGAGAAGGACAAGATCAAGGTGGGGGACAAGGCGAAGGTCAGGGCAATGGGAGCGGACAAGGTGAAGGACAAGGCGGATCAAGTGGTGAAAATGGACAAGCAGAAGGGCAAGGTCACGGAACCAACGGCGAAGAGTATGAGCAGGGCTTGCTGTATGAAATTTATAAGGAGCAACAGCAGCTTAGACAACAACTTGAAGATGCCATACAAAAAGAAGGACTAGGAGATAAGGGTGATCAGCTAATAAGGGATATGAAGTCGGTGGAACAACAATTATTGGACCAAGGCTTCTCTAATGAGACTAGGGAACGTATGACGGCCTTGAAGCACGAATTATTAAAACTTAATGAGGCGGCTTTACAACAAGGTCAGGAAGAAAAGCGAGAAGGTGTTACTAATCTAAAGGATTATCGTAACCCTGAAAATACTCCAATTGAAAAGGCAAAGAAGTACTTTAATAATACTGAAATATTAAATAGGTCTACACTTTTGCTCAAAGGAAAGTACAAACGAAAGGTTCAGGAATATTTTCAGGGAAATGATGATTGATTTTGCATCACAGAACGACTTTGCCATAGCAGAAAGTACTAGGAAAAAAGGCTGGATTAAAGAAGTGGTCCGAAATGAAGGAAAGCAACTTGGAGAGTTAAGTTATGTTTTTTGCGATGATAATTTTTTACATACTATTAATGTTGAGTTTTTAAATCACAACACTCTAACGGATGTAATAAGTTTTGATTACACCCTAGGTGATGTAGTGGGTGGAGAAATATATATATCTACAGAGCGGGTAGCTGATAATGCAAAAGATTTGGAACATTCTTTTAGAGATGAGTTGGACCGTGTTATTATTCATGGCCTATTGCACTTTTGCGGCTATAGTGACAAGAGCGATCTAGACAAAAAGAAGATGCGTGAGCTGGAGGATTTTTACCTGGCTCGAAGGACTTGATTCCTGTATACTTGGCGGACGAAGGCTATCGCTGTATATTTGCACACTATGTATTGTATTAACCTAATGTTCCACGTGAAACAATGAGTCTTTTTAGTGATGTGTATGATGTGATTGTCGTGGGTGCGGGTCACGCAGGTTGTGAAGCCGCAGCGGCCGCGGCCAATATGGGTAGCAAAACGCTTTTGGTTACCATGAATCTTCAGACAATTGCGCAGATGTCTTGTAACCCGGCAATGGGAGGAATTGCAAAAGGGCAAATTGTAAGAGAGATAGACGCCCTGGGAGGGTATAGTGGTATAGTTTCTGACCTTACCGCAATTCAGTTTAAAATGCTTAACAAATCTAAAGGGCCAGCCATGTGGAGCCCAAGAGTGCAGAGTGATCGCATGCGATTTGCAGAGGAATGGAGAATGCGATTGGAAGGAACTCCTAATCTCGATTTTTATCAGGAGATGGTGAATGGATTGCTTATTGAGAAAGAACGAGTTATAGGTGTGCGGACTTCTCTTGGTATAGAAATCAAAGCTAAGAGCGTGGTTCTTACAAACGGCACTTTTTTGAATGGATTGATTCATATTGGGGAGAAACAATTTGGTGGAGGAAGAGCCGGAGAAAGAGCGGCTACCGGCATAACAGAACAGTTAGTAGACTTAGGTTTTGATACTGGCAGAATGAAGACAGGCACACCCCCTCGTGTAGATGGTAGATCTTTAGATTTTTCTAAGATGACTGTACAGCCAGGAGATGATATTCCACACAAGTTTAGTTACTCCAAGGAGACAGCGGTATTGAAGGAGCAACGCGCTTGTCACATGACATACACTTCTCCAGTAGTACATGAATTGCTTAAGGAAGGCTTCGATAGGTCACCTATGTTTAATGGAAGAATTAAATCAGTCGGCCCGAGATATTGCCCTTCTATCGAGGATAAAATTAATCGATTTGCAGATAAGGATAGGCATCAATTATTTGTGGAACCCGAAGGATGGAATACTTGCGAAATATATGTGAATGGCTTTTCTACATCCTTGCCAGAGGATGTTCAATTTAAAGCGTTACGTTCGGTTGTTGGTTTTGAAAATGTTAAGTTTTTTAGACCGGGTTATGCCATAGAATATGATTATTTTCCACCCACACAGTTAAGTCACACTCTAGAAACGAAAGTAGTAAGCGGGCTGTTTTTTGCTGGGCAGATTAATGGAACTACGGGTTATGAAGAAGCTGCTTCTCAAGGTTTGATGGCGGGAATGAATGCCCACCTAAAAGTAGCAGAGAAGGACCCATTTATGCTTCGTAGGGATCAGGCGTATATAGGCGTTCTTATAGATGATTTAATTACAAAAGGTACAGAAGAGCCTTACAGGATGTTTACCTCTAGAGCGGAGTATAGGACATTATTGCGTCAGGACAATGCAGATGAGCGCCTTACTCCTTTGTCTCATCAAGCTGGTTTGGCTTCTCTAGAGCGTCTAAAAATGATGGAGGTTAAAAAGAAACAGTCAGATGATTTAGTTCGCTTTTTTGAAAAGACAAGTATAGCTCCAGAGGAAGTTAATCCAATTTTGGAGGAGAGAGGTTCATCCATAATGAAACAATCTGACAAGATGTTTAAGGTGTTTTCTAGACCGCAGATTTATCTTTCTGATATGGTGAAGTTTGATAAAGTGGCTGAGTATGTTTCAGAACATAAGCTTGAAAAAGATGTTTTAGAACAAGCAGAAATCAAGATTAAATATTCTGGATATATCGCCAAAGAAAAGCTCAATGCGGATAAGTTGACCAGGCTTGAGAATATTAAAATACCTGCTAATTTTGATTATAGTAAGCTGAAGTCACTGTCTTATGAGGCTAAAGAAAAACTAACAAAAATACGTCCAGTTACCATCTCCCAGGCTTCAAGAATTAGTGGAGTTTCACCAGCAGACATTAGTGTGATGTTGGTATATATGGGAAGATAAAGTATAATGTTTCACGTGAAACAATACGCGTCATGAAAGTAAAAGACCATTCTGTTTCTGGAGAAGAGTTCACTTTAAAATATGATAAGGAACGGCATATGTATTACACTACGCCTAAACCTTCACCCACAGGTCTCCCTTCTTATTATCAGAGCCAAGATTATATTTCCCATACAGATGGCAAGCGGTCCTTGTTTGAAAAAGTGTATCAAATCGTAAAACGCATTACGCTTTCGCGAAAGCAAAGATTACTTAATTCATATCTACCTAAAAAAGGAAAACTGCTGGACATAGGAACGGGCACTGGAGAATTCCCTGTCTATTTAAACACCAAAGGATGGGATGCGCAAGGAACGGAACCTAATGCACAAGCAAGAGCATTAGCCACAGAAAAAGGAGTATCGGTTTCTGGTACTATCGAGAATGTTTCTGATTTTTTTGATGTGATCACCCTGTGGCATGTTTTAGAACATGTATATGATTTGGATGAACAAATAACGTGGCTTAAAGAGCACCTTAAGCACGATGGGTATTTGTTTGTGGCGGTTCCTAATTTTGAATCGAGAGATGCCCAACATTATAAAGAAGATTGGGCCGCTTATGATGTGCCTAGACATTTATATCATTTCTCTCAAAAGGCAATAGAAAGTCTTTTTATAGAAAAAGAATTACAACTTATTGCGACACACCCTATGGTTTTTGATGCTTACTATGTTTCGCTTTTGTCTGAAAAATATAAAAATGGAAAGATGAGTTTTGTCAAAGCTTTTCTAAATGGCTGGAAGTCTAACCGAAGAGCCAAGAAAACAGGAAATTATTCTTCACTTATATATGCGCTAGCACACAAGGAGTAAAATATCCTTCACGTTCCGGCTGATTTTAATTCAAAAATCTAGTTTCAAAACTTGTGATAACCATCTTGATCTGTTAGTTACTAGCATAACGCCTCAACTACATTTTTTTGTGAAGTATAAAAGGAATTTATCTACTAATTAAGGGTTTTTGTTCTTTAGAGTTGTTTTGCGGAGTTTTTCAACATCATGCGCTACCTATTGCTGTGCTTTTAGTAAAATGCTCTTAAGACGGCTTAAATAAAGCCATTTAAAATAAATGTTTTGTATGATGATGACGCTGTGTGATAGAAAATATCTATACTTTAGGAAAAAGAAAAATAGAATAGTAAATTCCTTTCTTATTACATTTGTTCAAAATTTGATAAAATGAAAAAAGTAGTAACATTAATTGCCGTTTTGGTATTCTGTATAAGTTGTCAAACTGAAAAAACAGGCTATGTAGACACAGAAAAACTATTAACGGATTATAATGAAATGACGGAGGCTAAAGAACGCTTTACCAAAGAAAGTGATGCCATACAAGGTGACTTAGAAATAAGAATTCAGGCATATCAAATAAAGGAAGATCTGTTTAAAAAAAATGGACCTTCTATGAGCCGTTCAAAACAGGAGCAAAAGTATAATGAACTTAACGCCGAAGCGCAACTTTTACAACGAGAGAGACAGCAGAAATTAGGAAAACTTCAGGCAGAGAGTCAGGCGGTTATTGATAGTTTAATTACAAAAGTAAAGGACCAAGTAAAAGCCTACGGAAGTGCTAACGGATATGGATATATTTACGGAAGTAATGATGCTGGAAGTGTGCTATATGGTAAGGAGGAATTGGATCTTACGGGGACTATCTTAAAAGAGCTAAATGACAACTACGATAGTAGTAAAAAATAGAATTACTTTTTTAAAAAGGGCAGCGAAACAGCTGCACTTTGTAAATAGCTTAAGATTGTTCAAAAACCCCTATTTGTTTGAATTAGTTGAGCCAATTGCAGTTTTTAGAGTTATCTAAAAATGACATAAGTAATTGATAATCTGCTTATTTACGATGTATTAATCGTGTTAGTTTTATGGATAAATCCGAGAGGATAATTTTGGCATTTCCGTTGCGTTCTATGTGATATTGCGCTTTTTCTAGCTCAGAAATGATGTCTGCAATATTATTTCCGTGTATAAAAGGAGCAAATTTGTTGAGATCAAAATCCGTTTGGGTTTCCATAAAAACAAGATCTGGAATTGCGTAGTTTTTTAATAGCGCTTGCCTGAAAAATTGGACACTATATTGCAAGAAATTTTTTTGTGTTTCTCTCCCTGTTTTGGCTATCGTTTCACTCCACTCAATTAGATCTAAAATCGCTTCCTTTTTTTGTCTTGCCATAAATGCACTTCGAACCCAAGTTACAAACCACTGTTCAAAAAGTAATTCGTCGTTATCGCTTTGCAGCAGCAGTTGGGCTTTATTGAAATCTCCATCAGATTGATGGGCAATTTTCATGGCTTCGCCTTCTGAGAGGCTAAATTTCTTAACTAAAGCCGTTGCGATTTGTGTAGTACTTAATCTTGGGAATTGTAATACTTGACAACGCGACTTGATAGTATCTATAATTAGGTCATCATTTTCTGCAAGGAGCAGGAAAACAGTTTTATTAGGTGGTTCCTCAATGAGTTTTAAAAGCTTATTAGATGCTTCGCGATTCATTTTTTCTGCCATCCAGATAATCATCACCTTATATCCTCCTTCAAAAGATTTGAGGGCAAGTGCTTTGTTAATATCTGCAGCCTCGTGTACGCTTATTTGGCTTTGTTTTTTCTCTATCCCAATATGCTTATGCCAATCAAACAGACTACCGTACATATTATCCTTAAGAAAACTTCTCCATTCCACTGCAAAATGTGCTGAAACTGGCTTTTTTTGATTAGTTGATGCCGCCGCGACGGGATAAGCAAAATGCAAATCAGGATGGCCATAATTTTGAAACTTGAGATTACAGGCCTCATTACCTCCCTGGTTTTCATTACCGCTATTACTGCATATAATGTACTGGGCATAAGCAATAGCCATAGGTAATATTCCAGAACCTGCAACACCTACAAACAGCTGTGCGTGAGGAATTCTCCCCTTAACTGCACTCTTAGTGAGGTGACTTTTTATAAATTCTTGACCTATAACGTTTGAGAAAAGCATAGAGGTCAAATATAATAGAAATGTTACGTTTTTAACTAGGGTATCAGCTATATTTGCTAGCAAAATCAGGGATTATGACGACTATTGACAACTTTAATTTTGACAATAAAAAGGCACTTATACGTGTAGATTTTAATGTGCCATTAGATGAGAATTTTAAGGTAACAGACACCACACGGATTGAAGCAGCAAAACCTACTATTCTTAAAATTTTAGAAGATGGGGGCTCTGCAATATTAATGTCTCACTTGGGTCGTCCTAAAAACCAAGAATCTGAATTTTCGCTACAGCATATTTGTAGTACGGTTTCAGAAATTATAGGTGTGGAGGTAAAATTTGTGGCAAACTGCGTAGGTGAAGAGGCTGAGACAGCAGCAAAGGAATTAGAGATGGGGCAAATCTTATTGCTAGAAAACTTGAGATACCATGATGAAGAGAAAAAGGGAGATGAAGCTTTTGCAAAAGCACTATCCCAGCTAGGAGATATATACGTAAATGACGCCTTTGGAACAGCCCATAGAGCTCATGCAAGTACGACCGTAGTTGCTCAGTTTTTTCCAGGAGCGAAATGTTATGGACAACTATTAGCTAAGGAAATAGAGAGTCTTGATCGCGTGCTTAACAATAGCGAAAAACCTGTCCTGGCGATTTTGGGAGGGTCAAAAGTGTCTTCTAAGATTACGGTAATAGAGAATATATTAGATAAAGTAGATGAGATTATAATAGGGGGCGGTATGGCCTTTACTTTTATTAAAGCACAAGGCGGCAACATAGGTGATTCTATCTGTGAAGATGATAAAATGGAACTTGCCTTGGAGATCCTTAAACAAGCCGATTCAAAGGGTGTTAAGATTCACTTACCGGTAGATATAGTCGCGGCAAATGTCTTTGCAAATGATGCCGAAACCCAAACAAGCGATATTAAAAATATTCCTGATAATTGGCAAGGGCTTGACGCTGGACCTGCTTCTAGAACTAATTTTGATACTGTGGTACAGCGCTGTAAAACGATACTTTGGAATGGTCCATTGGGTGTTTTTGAAATGGATAGCTTTGCTCAAGGAACTATAGCCTTAGGCAATAGCATTGCACAGGCCACAGAAAACGGGACTTTCTCTTTAGTAGGAGGCGGAGATAGTGTGGCTGCGGTAAAACAATTTGGATTTGCTCAAAAAGTAAGTTATGTGTCTACAGGAGGAGGTGCGATGCTAGAGATGCTGGAAGGAAAGACCTTGCCAGGAATTGGCGCTATTGAGCGTTAGAACTAACAAGAAACTCTCTTTCAAAACCTTTATATTTGACAGAACCCCTTCGGGATACGTTTTCCCTCTATGTGGCGTTGATAAATGTATGCGATTAAAACAACATTTTTTAGTATTGATTTTTCTTGTACTCGGTTTGATAACCAGAGCCCAAGACACGATACCTTATAGCGTTTATCTGGAAAGAGTAGCACAACGAGAAGCTGTTCAAGAGCAGCAGATTGAAGAAGCGACGGTTCAAAACGATACTATAGTACCGGTTTCACAACCTGATAGTAAACAAACGGAGCCAATTGTACCAGAAGTCCCTCAAACCACTGCACAGCCTGATTTTACAAAGCATGAAACGAATGCTTTAAAAGACAATCCATTAGCAGAACGACTGGACAATGCCTGGCGCAAAGAATTGGCAAGAATGGACCTATACGACTCCATTTTGTCTATGGTTAATTACCCTAATTATCGAGAAGAAGTTCTCATAGATCTTCCTACAGATACCCTAAAAAATCGGTTGGCACGATTAGATGCAAAAACACCTTTTAATATTGCTTATAATCCCTCGCTGGAAAGTGTGATAAAGCGCTATTTGAAACGACATAAACCTACTATGGAACGCCTTATGGCAGTAAGTGAATTTTACTTTCCATTGTTTGAGGAGCGATTGGATAGATATAACATTCCATTAGAGATAAAATATTTAGCTATTGTAGAATCAGCCCTAAAACCAAGAGCAAAATCACGAGTTGGAGCTACGGGTTTATGGCAGTTTATGTTTACTACAGGTAAAATATATGGTCTTGATGTAAACTCCTACGTAGATGAGCGCATGGATCCTATTATGGCCACAGAAGCTGCTTGTGAATATTTGTCTAAACTCTATGGGATGTTTGGAGATTGGGACCTTGCTCTAGCCTCTTACAATTCTGGTCCTGGCAACGTTTCTAAGGCGATACGCCGCAGTGGTGGCTATATCAATTATTGGAATATAAGAGAGAATCTTCCACGTGAAACCGCGGGTTATGTGCCAGCTTTTCTAGCAACGATGTATCTTTTTGAATATGCAGAGGAGCACGGTTATCAACCCCAAAAACCGCCCGTTTCCTATTTTGCTTCAGACACGATACACATTAAAAACACCATTACATTAGAGCAAGTAGCCACCCTTACAGGAGAGCCTCTGGAAACCCTTCAGTTTTTGAACCCCTCCTATAAACTGGATGTTATTCCTGTGGTTAAAGGCAAGCAATACTACCTAAGATTACCTTCAGAAAGTGTGGGTAAATTTGTGCAGAATGAAGATGCGATTTATGCTTTCGCGAAAGCGGAATTAGACAAAAGAGAAAAACCACTTCCCAAACTCACGACCTCAGATGCTCAAGTGCGATACCGCGTTAAAAACGGTGATTATCTCGGAAAAATAGCCAATAAATATGGGGTGAAAGTAAGCCAGATAAAACGGTGGAATAATATGAGGTCTAACAATCTCAAAATTGGACAACGGCTTACAATCTATCCTAGAAAACCAGTAGATGCAACAGAGCCAGAAAAGAAACAAAAAGCCATTCCAGCAGGGAGTGCGACCTATACTGTACAAGAAGGAGATTCTTTATGGAAAATTGCAAATAAATTTCCTGGAGTTAGTGTAGAGAATATTAGACTTTGGAATGATATTAGAGGGAATAAGCTCAAACCAGGAATGAAGCTGGTTGTTGGAAAATAATTTTTAAAAGAATTACTAAAATGAAAAAATTACTCACCGTTATACTGTGCATAGGAGTCCTTCTCTCTTGCGATGATAAACCTAAAAAACGTATTCTATCTAGTTCTTTTGGGCTGGCAAGTACGGTAAAGGTAGTAGCTTCAAACGAACAATGGCAAGGCCTTGTAGGAGATGCCGTACGTAAAGTACTTGCAGTCCCTATTTATGGTTTGCCTAGAGAAGAGCCTTCTTTTTCAATAGACCAGATTGAACCTGATGCGTTTAGAGGAACTCAGAAACAAAGTCGGATTTTTTTACGATTTGAAAAAGGAGCTGCTTCCGTAAAAATTGGCAAGGACCTTTATGCTGCCCCTCAGACCAGTATTACAGTCACAGGAAATAGTGAACTGGAAATGGCACAGGTGATAATTAACAATAGACAAGAAATTTTAGAGGCTTATAAAGCACAGGAACTAGAGGAAAATGTAAGGAGAATAAATGTTTCTCTAAAAAATACAGATTCTCTGCGAGCGACCCTTGGTGTAAATATGAAATTTCCAACAGTATATAAGTATGAAATTCAAAATGAGAATTTTTTCTGGATGCGCCGTGACTTAAAACGCAATGGGAATATGAACTTAACGGTGTATGAAGTGCCATTAAGAACCTTAGATAGAGATACCTTTACCATTGCTCGTATTGTAAGAATGAGAGACTCTATCGCGGGCAAAAATATTCCTGTAGGAGAAGGTCGTTTCCAGACGGAAAGAGCCTTCTCGCCCTATCTAGCTCAAACAGAAATAGATGGGCACTTTGCCTGGGAGACCAAAGGAACTTGGGATATACAGGGAAAATACAGAGCTGGCCCTTTTCTTAATTATGCGATAAAGGATGAAAAGAATGGACGTTATCTAGTTTTAGAAGGCTTTATTTATTCTCCTTCCCAAGAACAAAGAGATAACATGATGGAGTTAGAAGCCATCTTAAGGTCTGCAACTTTAGAATAAGTATTCGTTTATTGGTATTTATAACACAAAAAAGCCACGCATTGCGTGGCTTTTTATATGTAATAGAACGATAGTGTTCTAGTTTTCTTCTTTTATTTGCGGATCATCTTCGTCTTTAGAAGCTTTTTTAAACTCCTTGATACCTCCTCCTAGTCCACGCATCATTTCTGGTATTTTCTTTCCTCCAAAAAGGAGTAGTACCACTAAAACAATAAGCCCTATCTGCCAAGGCCCTATCATGCCTAAAAAAATACCCAAAAAACTCATAATATTCGATTTAGAAATACAAAGATAGTAAGAAATACGCATCAAGAGGGTAATTCTGGTAATTTTAGTATGCTAACAAGAAATGAAATAAAGGGAGATAGTATATTTGCATAGTATGAATGCTAAGACAAGCAAGAGAAAAAAAATAGCCAAGAAGCTGCTTCACAAGTATAGACTTGTGATACTTAATGAAGACTCTTTTGAAGAACGCCTTTCTTTTAAACTCACACGCCTCAATGTATTTATTCTTTCTGGCGTTGCCGCTATCCTACTTATAGGCCTAACAACTTTGCTTATTGCGTTTACTCCTTTGCGGGAATATATTCCAGGTTATTCTAGTGCGGCTCTTAAAAAAGATGCCAGGATATTACTGGCAAAAACAGATTCTCTTCAAAATATTATACGTGTCAATGAGCAATATTATGGCTCTATAAAAAACGTGTTAACAGGAGATGTAGCCATTATAGAATTTGATAGAGACTCTATACAAGAACAGGTTTTTACTTCAGACGAACTAGAAGTCGAGACTTCAAGAGCGGATTCCTTACTTAGAGAAACCGTAGCTCAAGAAGATAAGTATAATCTATTTCAAAGCGCCAGTTCTGGAAGCGAGATCGCCTTGTTCACGCCTATCAATGGAATCATTTCTCAAAGCTATAGCATAAGAGATAAGCACTATGCCTTGGATATTGTGGCAGAGAAAGGTGCTCCTGTTCTTGCTGCTGCAGATGGTATTGTAATCTTTGCAGAATGGACTGCAGAAACGGGCCACGTTATTATTTTAAGACACGATAACGACTTAATTACGGTGTATAAACATAACGAGTCTTTAGCCAAAATCCAGGGAGAGTTAGTAACCGCAGGAGAAGTTATTGCGACGGTAGGAAATACGGGAGAGCTCTCTACGGGACCTCATCTTCATTTTGAACTTTGGGCAGATGGATATCCCATTAACCCTATAGACTTTATAGATTTTAACTAATGTCAATTAAATCACTTGCCGCTAAAATTTTTGCTAGCCGCATCCAGCGCAAAATAGATGCTTGGGCAAAAAACCCAATAGCTACTCAAGAAAAAGTTTTTAAAAACCTAATAGACGCCGCTCAGTTCACAGAATTTGGAAATGATCACCAGTTTGATAGTATTCAAACCCATAATGACTTTGTAGCTAGCGTGCCTATAAGAGATTATGAGCAGTTAAAAACCTATTTTGAGCGTGTAGTATCTGGAGAATCTGATGTGTTATGGCCGGGTAAACCGCTTTATTTTGCCAAGACTTCTGGAACAACCTCTGGAGCAAAATATATACCGCTCACTAAGGAGAGCATATCTACGCATCCTGATACAGCACGTAATGCTATTCTATGCTATATCGCAGAGACAGGTAAAACAGATTTTGTAGACGGTAAGATGATTTTCTTACAAGGGAGCCCAGAGGTAGAAGAGAAGAATGGTGTTAAAATTGGCAGACTTTCCGGTATCGTTGCGCATTATGTGCCTAATTATCTTCAAAAAAATAGATTGCCTAGTTGGGATACGAATTGCATAGAAGATTGGGAGACCAAAGTAGATGCAATTGTAGCAGAAACCGCTCATCAGGATATGACTATCATAAGCGGTATTCCATCTTGGGTACAGATGTATTTTGAGAAGCTCATGGCACAAACAAAGAAGCCTGTAGGAGAGCTTTTTAAAAATTTTAATCTCTTTATTTATGGAGGTGTAAATTATGAGCCCTATCGGGCGAAGTTTGAAAACATGATAGGCAGGAAAGTAGATAGTATAGAACTTTACCCTGCTAGTGAAGGGTTTTTTGCTTTTCAAGATAAGCAAGGAGAAAAAGGAATGTTGCTTCAGTTGGACAGCGGTATTTTTTATGAGTTTGTGAAGGCAGATAGTTTTTTTGAGGAGAATCCAGAGAGAATAACACTAAAAGATGTTGAGGTTGACGTAAATTATGTGATGATTATTTCTACCACGGCCGGTTTGTGGGCCTACAATCTAGGCGATACCATACAATTTACAAGTATTTTCCCTTATCGAGTAATTGTTTCCGGTCGTATAAAGCATTTTATATCTGCTTTTGGGGAGCACGTGATTGGCAAGGAAGTCGAGTATGCTATGCAAGATGCCTTGCAAGGCACAACAATTAGAATAAATGAATTTACGGTGGCACCGCAAATTACTCCTCAAGAAGGTTTGCCATATCATGAATGGTTTATAGAGTTTGAAAATGAGCCCAAGGGAGCGGGTATTATGGATGCTTTCGCGAAAGCGTTAGACCAGTCACTACAAGCACAAAACAGCTATTATTTTGATCTTATAGAAGGCAAAGTACTGCAGTCATTAAAAATAACGGCAGTCCCTAAAGAAGGGTTCAACAATTATATGAAATCGGTAGGGAAATTAGGGGGTCAAAATAAAATACCAAGGCTCTCAAATGACCGAAAGATAGCAGATGCATTAGTAGTAGATTAAGTATCTTCGTCCTTTATATGAGTACAATCAAACCACAAAGCCGCACAAGGTCTCAAGAAAGTAGTGCAGCAATAGAGCGCTTGTATATCACAATGCGCCATCTTTTTAATCGAGGATTTTATAAACCCATGGGTATTTCTGGGGAGGCACTTAGAGAGGCATTGCTTATCCTGCGCCCAGAAATATATGGTACCATAGCCGAAGAAAAAGTAGAACTAAAAGGCCTCTTATATGTTATAGACCGTCTTCCTATACGCATAGAAGAATGTCGCTTTATAAATCTTACTAGCGATGAGGGATATCAAGACAGTTTATTTGAACCTATAATACCTCGTAAACGGAGGAGAAATTGCTACCGTATAGACGAGGAACAGATGAATATTGAAGTGACAAGAGGCAGATCTGAAATTTATGATATTCTTACACATCTTACCTTCTTATTTATTGAGTCTCATAAGATAATGAAAAGAGTTCTCATTAATGAAAGAGGAGACCTAACTAGAGATTGGCAAAAGCTTGAAAAGGCTGTGCTTGCGAAAGCTAAGTTGACTAAGAAAGAGCGAGAAATAGCTATAACCCATACAGCAAATATCTTAGGAAGAACCTTTGAAGAGGTAAATGATATTGCTCCAGAATTTAATACAAAAGGCAATCCACGTCGCTTTTTAGAGATTATATATTGGCTAGGAAAACTCGCTATTCTTGAGGATACTGAGCAAACTAAAAGAACGGTGACTTTTAGTCCAGTGCTAAGAGAACGTCTTGGTCACCATCTACATGGTGAAGTTTGGGCAAAAAACATTAAGAAAACACTTAAGGAAAAGGAATTACTGCATAGACCTTTACACATCATTAGTGCAAATATGCATAGCGTAATGAATACGCTATTTACTCCGCTGGCATTTAAAAATGAATTAGCTAAAAAATCTAAGCTGGATATTTATGAAATGCTCAGTAAAGAGGAAAATGGTAAAATGCGCACTAAAATTGAGAAAACTGCGTTACAGAACGGAATGATATTTATACCGGATGAAAGCGGTACAAATATCAATGTTCAGATATTTGATACCTGTAGATTACAAGTAGGAGATAATCATTTTTGTGATATTACTGTTCCAGAAGAGAAGCGACCAGTGCTTGTAGTAATGGATTATGCGTTTGGAGAGCAAGCCTATGAAACGATGGAAGAGTTGCTTAAACCTCTTGTAGATGATATAGAGGTAACCTATTTAGATGTAGACTCTATCTCAATTATGGGTAAAGCAGGCATCTTAGAAGGAGGGAAGGGTGATATTATGATTCCTTCTGCACACTTATTTGAGGGTACAGCAGATAACTATCCTTTTAAAAACAGCCTTAAGAAAGAAGACTTAGTAGGTCACAATATTGGTGTTTATGAGGGAGCAATGGTTACTGTATTAGGGACCTCTCTTCAAAACAGAGATATATTAAAATTCTTTCATTACAGTACCTGGAACGTGATTGGATTAGAGATGGAAGGGGCTCATTATCAAAAAGCTATACAAGCCGCTTCAAAACTAAGAGGGAATATTAAGGAAGATGTAGAAGTGTTATATGCTTATTATGCTTCTGACAACCCCTTAGAGACGGGAAGTACACTAGCCTCGGGAGGTTTGGGAGCAACAGGTGTAAAACCCACGTATTTGATTACAGAAAAGATATTATATTATATATTTAAGCTTTAATAAAGCATTAACCATAACAACCAATCACATATGAGTAATTCAAAAGCAGATAAAGCTATTGATGAACTAGATTTATCCGACATTTTCTCTCTTTTTAAAAGATGGTTTTACAATGTATTAGCATTATTCTTTAAGGCTGTAGATTTTATTATTAAATTTTGGTGGGCAGCCCTTTTACTCATTATTTCAGGTGTTGTTTTAGGGATTAAGACTAACACACCTACTTTGAATAAGGCAACCATTATTGTTAAGACTAATTTTGATAGCCAAGCATATGTGTACAACACTATTGAGCAGGTAACAACAAAAATATCAGATGGTGATAGTGCGTTTATTTCGGAGTATGATTTAGGAGGCAATGGGAATGCATTAATAAATGCTAATATCACCCCAATAATAGATGTAGTGTCTCTTTTAGTTGGTATATCTGAAAGTGACAGTAGAGGAAGCACCCTTACTCCAATACTTAAAGAATTAAGTGTAGAAGTAGATGGAGAATTGTTTGCGTCGGATCGTTTTTTCTCTAATTATAAATATCATAAGCTTGAAGTAGGAATGATAGGAAGGGATAAAAATATTGTTAATAATCTCTTCAACTATATCAATAATCAACCTGAAATAGCCTCTATAAAATCTGGATACAGGGCAAATCAAAAAGAAAGAATTGCAGCTAACGATCAGACCTTGGAACAGATGAATATATTAATTAGTGATTATTCTGGAAGTTTGCGTGCTGTTTCCCAAAATACAGACGAACTATCTTTTTACAGTAATCAAACGGATATAGATTTTAATGGAGTCTTTGAATTGAAAAACGATTTAATTGTAGAAGCAGAAGCCTTAAAGAATGACTTTATTACCGCCAATGAGGCGATCATTGCCATAGGAGATATTCAGATTGTAGAAGACAGAAGGGTTACCGATAAGAAATATATTTATTACCCTATTTTATTTCTTTTTCTTTTTCTTTTAATAGCGGGAATGATTTATGGGTTTTCTGCCTTAAAACAACGACTAGTAGACGAAAATTATTTATAATTTGCTTTAAGGATTTATATACCGATAATAATGAAAAAAGTAGCATTAATTACTGGAGTAACTGGTCAGGACGGGGCATATCTCAGTGAGTTTCTGTTAAAAAAGGGATATGAAGTACATGGGATAAAACGTAGATCTTCTCTATTTAATACAGATCGAATAGACCATTTATATCAGGATCCGCATATAGAAAATCAAAACTTTTTTCTCCATTATGGAGACCTCACAGACGGATCAAATTTGTTACGCATCATCCAACAAGCTCAACCCGATGAGATTTATAATCTTGGAGCAATGAGCCATGTTCAGGTTTCTTTTGAGATGCCAGAATATACAGCAAATGTCGATGGGCTGGGCGCTTTGAGGCTGCTAGAAGCGGTACGAACCCTAGGAATGGAATCTAAAACAAAAATTTATCAAGCTTCTACTTCAGAATTATATGGTAAAGTGCAAGAAGTTCCTCAATCGGAAGCTACGCCATTTTATCCTAGAAGTCCTTATGCTGTTGCAAAACTATATGCCTATTGGGCCACGGTAAATCATAGAGAAGCATATAATATGTTTGCTTGCAATGGGATACTATTTAATCACGAATCTCCAGTACGAGGAGAAACCTTTGTAACTCGTAAAATAACAAGAGCTACTGCTCGAATTGGCTTAGGATTACAAGAAAAATTATTTTTAGGAAACCTAGACGCAAAACGTGATTGGGGTCATGCAAAGGATTATGTAAAGATGATGTGGCTAATTCTTCAAGCAGAAGAACCGGAGGATTGGGTAATTGCTACAGGAGAAACAACTACCGTTAGAGATTTTGTTATTATGGCGTTTTCCCACATAGGAGTTACATTAGAGTTTTCTGGAGAAGGAGCTCAAGAAAAGGCAATAGTAAAGTCTTCTTCAAACCCTGAATATCAAGTGAAAATAGGCAAAGAAGTTGTGGCCGTAGATGAGAAGTATTTTAGGCCTACCGAAGTAGATTTGCTTATAGGAGATGCGACAAAAGCATATAATAAGCTGGGATGGAAACCAGAGTTTCAGTTACAAGATTTAGTCAAAGAGATGATGGAAAGTGACCTGATGCTGATGCAAAAACAGAATTACCTCAAACAAGGAGGTTACAGAACACTTAACTACTTTGAGTAGTCCAATGATGCAGAAGGACGCAAGAATTTATATCGCTGGCCATAGCGGACTTGTAGGGAGCGCCATTCTTAAAACACTAAAAAGCAAGGGATTTACTAACTTGATTGTACGTGCGCATGCAGAGTTAGATCTTGTAGATTCTGTTGCGGTAAAGCAATTTTTTGAGAGTGAAAAACCAGAATATGTGTTCCTGGCCGCAGCAAAAGTAGGTGGGATTCTTGCTAACAATATTTACAGAGGAGACTTTATTTACACGAACCTGATGATTCAAAACAATGTGATTCATCAAAGCTTTGTGAATGGTGTTAAAAAGCTGCTATTCTTAGGTAGCACCTGTATTTATCCTAAAGAAGCACCACAACCTATGGTAGAGAATAGCCTACTCACTGGGCCGCTGGAGTATACCAATGAACCTTATGCTATTGCAAAAATTGCAGGAATAAAATTGTGTGAAAGCTATAACCTTCAGTATGAAACTAATTTTATGGCAGTTATGCCTACAAACTTATATGGTTTCAATGATAATTTTGATTTAGAGAAATCACATGTCTTACCTGCATTAATTCGAAAAATGCATCTTGCAAAACTCCTGTCACAAGTTAAAAAGGATGAGGTTATGCATAATCTTGGAGTTAAGGCTTTCGCGAAAGCGGAAGAAATCTTGAATACTCATGGGATTTCTGGCAAAGAAGTTGAAATATGGGGCTCTGGCAAACCCCGAAGAGAATTTTTATGGAGTGAAGATCTCGCAGATGCTTGTGTATATATTATGAATAACAGAGACTTCTCTGATGTTTCTCAAGATCTTGAACAAGTGCGTAATACGCATATAAACATTGGTACGGGAGAGGATATATCTATTAAGGAATTGGCACTACTCATCAAGGAAATAGTAGGTTTTGAAGGCAGTCTTGTTTTCAATACAGAAAAACCTGATGGCACCTTAAGAAAGGTAACTAATGTCACTAAACTAAATGATTTGGGATGGAAACATACTGTTGAATTAAGAGAGGGAGTAAAGAGAGTTTACGAGTGGTATTTAAGAACTAATCAGGCATAATAGAAAGTATATGTCCATCATAAAAAAGGTATTAAGCAAGCTAGGGGGTGGAGAAGGCTCCCTGAAATATGCAAATAATGCTTTTTGGCTTTTTTCAGAAAAAGGATTACGAGCGGCAGAAGCCTTTTTAGTAGGTTTATGGGTTGCCAGATACTTAGGCCCTGAAGATTTTGGGCTACTCAATTATGCTTATTCATTAGTCTTCTTGTTTACTGCTATTGCTACCTTAGGACTGGATCAAATTGTAGTAAAAGACCTTGTTAACAAGGGAGCATCGAGAGATAAAATTCTTGGGACCACATTTGGCTTGCGTATCGGGGGGTTTATAGCGATGTCTTTACTCATATTGTTAACATTATCACTTCTTAATAACACAGATAGGGTTAACTGGATAATATGGCTGATTACTTTTTCAGTAATTTTTCAAAGCTTTAATGGAATAGATTTTTATTTTCAAAGTAAAGTGGCGAGTAAACCCATTACTTGGGTTAATATGGCAATGGTTGTTATAAGCGCATTGATAAAGATTGGTCTCATTATTGCCAAGGCAGAATTAATCTATTTTGCTGGTGTATATTGTATTGAAACTTTATTATGCGCTGTGGGCTTCATCTATTTTTATGGAAGAGAAGGGCTAATAATAGCAAAATGGGAGTTTAGTTGGGGTACTGCAAAAAGCCTGCTATCAAGAAGTTGGTTTTTAATAATAGGCACTATTGCTACAGCTATTTACATGAAGATTGATCAAGTAATGATTAAGGAATTTATGGGAGAAAGAGCAGTAGGTTTATATAGTGCAGCCGTTAAAATCTGTAGTGTATGGTTATTTGTTACGGTAGCCATAACCCAATCTATATTTCCGTCCCTTGTAAAGCTTAAAAAATCAAGCCAAGAACAGTTTTTAAATAGATTACAACAACTTTACAATCTCTTAATGAAGATTGCTATTGTGGCATCAGTAGTATTTACTTTATTTTCGACTGTAATAGTAAAATTCTTATTTGGCGAAGCCTATATTGAGAGCAGCGGGATACTTACGATTTATATTTGGTCGATTATTTTTGTTTTCTTAAGTAATGGTTCTTGGGGATATTATTTAAACGAGAATCTAGAAAAATTCTCGAGTATTCGATTAGTTGCAGGGGCAATAACTAATGTTGTGCTTAATCTTATTTTTATCAAAAAGTTTGGCTTGTTGGGAGCAGCCTATGCAACCTTAATATCTTATGCGATATCAGGTTATTTTGTCAATGCTCTTTTTGGTAAGACTAGAACTAATTTTCTCTTACAATCAAGGGCAATATTGAATTTTTTATATTTAAAAACTTGGCTTAAGCCGTTTGGTTAAAAAAATTAATTAGTGGGAAACCTATTAACAAATAAACTAGAGCAGGTCGTTAGACTTACGTATCTAAATACAATCACGACAAAAAATAATTCTGTAGTGTTGGTAGAGTATCCTAAGTCTGGAGGGACGTGGCTTGGACAACTTGTGTCAGAATATCTGGACATTCCTTTTCCTAGAAATGAATTTCCTGTAATGAAGAAATCCTTAATGCACGGGCATTATTTGCCTAAACATATAGGTAAGAACAATAAGGTTATATATTTAGTGAGAGACGGACGCGATGTGCTTATTTCTTTTTATCATCATCAGCTTGTTTGGAATGATAAAAATAAAAAAGAAGTGCATAATGTGAATTATCACAGAAAGGAAGTAGGCTTTACAGATTATGAGAATGTCCAGAAAAATATTCTTTCATATATGAAGTATTCTTATGAGCATAAATTATCTAAGATGAGGAGATTTGTTTTTCCGGGAAACTGGCAAGAGTATAATAGCATATGGTTGAAAGTGGCTCAAAACAATCCTAAAGTTTATATTGTGCGTTATGAAGACTTACTTGAAGATGCCGAGCGCACATTAGAAAATTTGATCAAAGATTTTTTTAATAAGACGGATATAGATAAAGAACGCCTTAAGGCTGTAGTTCAAAAGTTTTCCTTTGAAAATCAAACGAAAAGAACTAAAGGAGAAGAGAGCACAAAAAGTTTTTTGCGTAAGGGCATTAAAGGGGATTGGAAGAATTATTTTCAAGAAGAAGAGAAAGCTGCTTTTAAAGAATATGCCGGAGACTTATTGATACAATTAGGTTATGAAAATAATAATGATTGGTAGTATGTAATTTATGAAACACCTGTTGTATTTCTTTTTTCTTTTAGTTGCATTAATTCTTTTTATTAGTGCAGAAATTGATATACTAGTTCTTCTGTCCTTTATAGGAAGTGCGGTTATTATTTTTATTATGTTATTCTATCATTTGTATATAGAAAAATCGTATTCACCCTTTCTATCTGCATATTTGGTATTTAATTTTTTGTTTTTCATTGTAGCCCCAGTGACCCAGATTAATTTTATAGAACAAACACCTGTGCCAGAATTCGTAACTAATTATCCGTATAGAAAAACCTTCGTAATACAGGCTAATATTTTAATAGTGATTTTTAACAGTACTTTTTTGTTAGCTTATGCTTTTTTAAAGAAGACATATCTAAAACCTAGCTTTAAATCGATAGGAACTGAGAGTTCCAAGGTGCGACTGCTAAGCATTTTAAGTCTTCTAGGGTTTTCTCTAATTGTTTTAGTAGCAAGTTATGGTTTTGTTAAATATGAAATTGCCAGACCAAGCTCGCAACCTTCCCACTATTCAGTTTTTACAATATTAATCTGGAAAAAAGTATTATTTCTGCTTCCATTTGCTGGAATAGTCCTTTGCTTTCAACATTTGAGAAAACAAAATAAGAATATGGTTAATTGGGTCACTATTTTAACTGTAATGTTCTGTCTGATTGTAATATTATTTTGGTTTAAGAACCCATTAACAGAGAAGCGCAATGCATTAGGCCCTGTATATATTTGTTTAATCATTCTTTTCTTCCCTAAATTATTGAAGACAAATTTTAGGATGCTTAGTTTTTTATTCATTATTATGATTGTTGCATTCCCGTTAGTAGCTGTTTTTACGCATACGGATGCTACTTTTGTAGAATTGTTAAAACAACCATCTATTCTTTTTTCTGATGCTAATAAAGGAGGAGGTTTTTTTAGTGCATTTAATACATTAAATTATGATGCTTTTGCAAACATAGCCGCTACTGTTGAGTATGTTCAATCGTATGGTATGTCTATGGGATATCAATCTTTAAGTGCTTTTTTGTTTTTTATTCCGAGAAGTTTTTGGGATGCAAAGCCTATTTCTTCAGGAGAATTAATAGGGAACTATTTAATTGATAATTACGACTTTAACTACAATAATCTTTCAAATCCATTAGTGTCAGAAGGCTACATTAATTTGGGAATTCTTGGAGTTATTTTAATGGCAATTTTCCTTGCCATAGTAACTGTTAAATTCATGAAATGGATCTATAGTCCAAACTATTTAAAAAGAATAATTGCGTATTATCTGGCTATTCATTTCATTTTCTTGCTTAGAGGAGATTTCACCAATGGATTTTCCTATTTTATAGGGGCATTCATAGGCGTGATGATAATTCCTAAATTCATAGAGACTCTATGGATACAACTTTTTAGAAATCAGAAAAAATGGATGATATCAAAAAAATAAACCCGCTTATGCATATAGGTATTATAGCCATGTTTTTGCTGCCTATAATTCCATCTAATTTGAAGTCTATTGTAATAGCGCTTTTTGGAGTAATTGTTCTTTTAGTGAGTATTAGGAGAAAAATATCTTTTGACACTAAATTCTTTGTATTAAATAGCGCTGTTTTTTTTATCACAGCATTAACTATGTTTTACAGTGATGATGCAAAGTTAGGAATACACAAATTGTTGCAATTTGCATCACTCATAGTGTTCCCTTTTATTTTTGCACTTACCAATCAAGAAGAGCGACAAGCGTTTTTTAGAAATACAGACATCTATTTTTGGGTTTTTTTAATTGCAGTGTTTTTGTTCAATGTAGTGGCTTTTGTTTGGTATTATTTTACCCGGTTTCCATTTGATGAACTACTCACTCATTTTCATACTTTAATACGGATTCAAAGTGGGAAATTTAATATTCATCCTATTTATCTTTCCATGCATTGTGGCATTGGTATTCTGTTTTCTCTGTATTTACTGAGGAAAAAATTGAGTAAGTTAAAGTTCATTGCAATTATAGTTATGAACATTACACTTATTGCTTTTTTGTTTTTATACGCAAAGAAAGGGCCCATTATTGCAATTTTATTGATAATAACTCTTTTCACCCTTTTTCAACAAAACAAAAAATATGTAAAGCCCTATCTTTTTGTGGTAATATGCCTTATTGGATTTACTATTGCATTACCTAATACTAGAAACAAATTTATGGAACTTATTAAGATAGAGGCACTAGATCAAGGCAACTTAACCTCAACAAATATTAGGTATTCAATCTATCAATCGGCGCAAGATCTTATTGCAGCCAGTCCAGTGGTAGGATATGGGGTTGGAGATTATAAAAATGAACTTAACGCTATTTATATCAGGAAAGGAGAATCCTTTTTAGCTAAAAACTCCTATAATTCTCATAATCAATTTTATAGTTTAATGCTAATAGGTGGCGCATTCTTACTTCTTAGTTTTATAAGTGTTATCGCTTTAAATCTAATTTATGCAATACGGTTTGACAATCAAATATTAATACTACTTCTTGTCTTTTATGGTATTGTGATGTTTACAGAAAACATTTTAGAGCGAGAGCAAGGAGTTATTTTCTTTTCTTTTTTCTTTAATTTCTTTACCCTTAAGAGTCTTTTCGTACGTGAGCAAGCTAGATAAAGTACTTATGATAGGTCCTTTCCCGGACCCTACAACAGGGGTCTCTCTGGCAAACGAGGTGGTGAAGTCTATTTTGGGAGAGCAAGATTCATATGCCGTGAGTCATGTAAACACCTCTTATTCTAGATTTGATGAAAATGTAGGAGGATTTACATTACACAAATTGTTCTTTAATTTAAAGTTTTACTTCAATTTTTGGAGAGTGCTTGGTTGTGATATACTTTACATAACGCCAGGACAAAGTTTTTTTGGAGTATTAAAGTATAGCGGCTTTATTGTTTTAGGAGCGCTTTGGCGAAAGCAAATTATCACACACATCCACGGAAACCACCTAGCTACGGCTTACGGAAAACTTAGAGGGATTAAACAATGGGTTTTTAAAACTTTAGTTTCTAAAACCACAAAAGGGATAGTCCTTTCTGAATCGTTAAGGCCTAATATGGAGCATTTTATTATAACAGAAGACACCTATGTTCTTCCAAATTTTGCAGAGGACTATTTGCACAATGAAATTGGCAAAAAAACCTATACAGATTTAAGAGTGATCTATCTAAGCAATTTAATGAAGGAGAAAGGAATATTGGATGTAATAGATGCTCTGAAAAAACTAGAAGAAAATAATATAGCCTATACCGCAAGAATTGCGGGCTCCATAGATCAAGAACATAAACAACGTATTCTTGAAGAGATAGAGAAATTGGATAATGTACAGTATTTAGGCGTGGTTAGAGGAGACGATAAAAAGGAGCTGTTACAGTGGGGAACAACCTTTGTTTTACCTACCTATTACACTATGGAAGGTCAACCCATTTCAATTTTGGAGGCTCTAGCTACAGGAAATGCAATAATAACCACGCGACATGCAGGGATACCCGATGTAATAAAAGATAATGTTCATGGCTTCTTTGTAGCCAAGAAAAACCCTAAAGAGCTTTATGAAAAACTTGCATATTTAGCCGGGAATCCAAAAAAAATGGAAGAGTTGGGTAAAGGAAATACTGTTTTTTTTAAAGAAAACTTTACAAAAGAGATTTTTAAGTCTAGATTACTCGATATTTTTGAAGACTAATGAAGTATCAAAATCTAGCTACATATAAAACGCCTAAAGATTTTAGAGGAAAATCTAAAGTAACGATTCAGCTTTGGTGGCTTATTCAAGCCACATTATTTCGATGCTCGCCGCAGTTTGCCTATGGCTGGAGAAGATTTTTATTAAGAGCTTTTGGGGCTCAGATCGGTAAACAGGTTTTAATTAGACCTACAGTAAAAACTACTTATCCCTGGAAATTAAGCATAGGTGACCATAGCTGGATAGGTGACGAGGTGCATTTATATACCCTTGGCCCCATTAAGATAGGCTCTAATGCTGTTGTTTCTCAAAAATGCTACATATGCACAGGCACTCATGATTATCGTTCAGAAAGTTTTAAAATAAGCGCATATACAATCACTATTGGAGATAAATGCTGGCTTGCAACAGATGTATTCGTGGCTCCTGGAGTAACTATAAATGAAGGGACAGTTGTCGGGTCAAGGAGTAGTGTCTATTCTAATTTGCCAGCACATAAAGTATGTATTGGAACTCCTGCTAAACCTATAAAAGACAGAGATGCCTAGGCTTACAGGAAAAAACATTACTCTAATAAGCCTTAACTTTTATCCTGAGCAAACGGCTATAGGGTTATATTCAACACAGTGGGCGCAATTTTTAGAAACTCAAGGCGCTAGTGTCACTGTAATAACAGCCTTTCCCTATTATCCTCAATGGAAAATCAATGAGAGCTATAAAAAGGAAAAATCATATTACGAAGAGCAACTAGGTACAATAAGAATCTTACGATATAAACAATATACTCCTGCTCAGCCTAGTTTTCTTAAGCGAGTAGCTCATATTATAGACTTTACTCTAGGCTCTAGGCGTAATTTTAAAAAAATAGAAAAGTGTGATATTGTTCTTTCTGTAATCCCGTTTACAAGTAGTGCGTGGTTAGGCAATACGCTTTCGCGAAAGCGCAACGCTAAGCACTGGATTCATATTCAAGATTTTGAGTTTGACGCAGCATTTCAATCAGGGCTTACCACATCTGGACAAAAGGATAATGGCTTTATGTACTCCCAGTTTATGAAACTAGAACGTAGTATACTTAACAAGGCAAATTGCGTGAGTACGATAAGCCATAATATGATCTCAAAACTTGCTTCAAAAACAGTAACGGATAGCTATTATTTGCCGAATTGGGTAGAGACTTCTAAAATAGAAGAATTAAAAAAGCATCCTTTTTTAATGAATACAAAATTTAAGATTTTGTATTCGGGAAATATTGGAGATAAACAAGATTGGAAGTTTTTTCTTAATGTGATTTCTAAATTAGACAAGGACCTTTTTGAAGTGATAATCGTAGGCGATGGTTCAAAGAAGCAATGGTTGGAGCAGCAGCTGGAAAACTATTATCCCGAGATAGAAATAAAAGCCCCTGTCCCCTTTACAGAGTTAAATTCATTACTAATTAGTGCAGATGTGCATATCCTTTTTCAAAAGCCGGCGGTACTTGACACTGTAATGCCGTCTAAGGTATTAGGAATGATGGCGAGCCAAAAACCATCTATTGTAACGGGTCATCCAGATGCAGAAGTAGGAGTTGTTCTCAATACTTCTAGAGGAGGGTACTATATTACTCAAAATAAAGCTGAACTTATTAGAGAGGTTTTAGATGAGTTAAGAACCCATAAAGAAAAGTCACAAGAGATGGGAGTACGCGCTAGAACATATGTCTTAGAGAATTATGCAAAGACTCCAATTCTTGAAGCTTTTTGCGATCAATTAAGTCAATGGTAAGTAAGTCTACCAAACCCTTATAATTTCCCTATTTTTGTTAAAATAATATAATTCACTAACACTGGATTTTTAGACCACAATCCCTGCCCAAAAGGGTTAAAAAATGCAAAAACGAATTTTAATTACTGGCGCTGCTGGCTTTTTAGGATCACATCTATGCGATAGGTTCATTACTGGAGGCTATAAGGTTGTGGGAATGGATAATTTAATCACTGGGTCCCTTGCCAATATTGAGCATCTATTTAAGTTAGAAAACTTTGAATTCTTTAATCACGATGTAACTACTTATGTAAATGTCCCAGGAAAATTGGATTATATCCTTCATTTTGCCTCTCCAGCAAGCCCAATTGACTACTTAAAAATACCTATTCAAACCTTAAAAGTAGGCTCTTTGGGAACACATAATCTTCTGGGAGTGGCAAAAGCAAAAAAGGCAAGAATTCTCATCGCCTCTACCTCAGAAGTATATGGAGATCCTTTAGTACACCCACAAGACGAGTCATACTTTGGTAATGTAAATACTATAGGCCCAAGAGGTGTTTATGATGAAGCTAAGCGATTCCAAGAATCTATCACAATGGCATACCAAAGGTTTCATGGCCTAGAGACTCGAATAGTGCGCATTTTTAATACTTATGGCCCTAGGATGCGTTTAAATGACGGAAGAGTAATCCCTGCTTTTATTGGTCAAGCTTTGAGAGGTGAAGACTTAACTATTTTTGGTGATGGACTACAAACGAGATCCTTTTGTTATGTAGATGATCAGGTAGAAGGGATTTACAGACTGTTATTAAGTGACTATAACTTACCTGTAAACATTGGTAATCCTGATGAGATTACAATAAAAGATTTTGCAGAAGAAATAATTAGACTTTCGGGAACGCAACAAAAAATAGTATACAGGGAACTGCCCGAAGATGATCCTCTTCAGAGGCAACCTGACATAAGCTTAGCAAATGAGATACTAAACTGGAAACCTGCGATAAGTCGTGATGAAGGGATGAAAATAACCTTTGACTTTTTTAAATCATTGTCTAATGAGGAGCTCAACAAACACGAGCATAAGGACTTCTCTAAGCATATTATTAAATAATAATGGCAAGAACAGGAAGATATTCAGGTTATATACGACCATTTCTCTATTCGGTTGATCTTGCATTAGTAAGCATTCTTGCTTATTTTTTTCTAGATTTAGGGAGGAATTATTTTATATATATAGCCTTAATAGGTATAGCCTGGGTATTTGGTGCTCTCAAATCTGGCTTTTACAAAGTTTATAGATACACTCCTCTCATACGGATATTCTCTTTATTGTTTATTCAATTGTTGTTGTTCATTCTTGCAGTTTTTGCATTTTTTGGATTTTCTCCAAGATTGTCGGTAATGCCTGGCGAAGTGTTAGAATATGTTAGCTACGTTTTTTCAGGAATTACTTTTTTTAAACTGGGAGTCTTCTATTTGCTCAAAAAATATAGAACAGCTTTAGGTGGAAACTATAGAAGGGTTGTAATTCTTGGAATAAACTCTAACACCCTACAACTAGAGCGTTTCTTTCAATCCAATAAAGCTTATGGTTACCAAGTGAGAGCCAAGTTTGATATTAAAAAGCCTTGTCAATCTTTAGAGAATTGTTTCGCTTACATTATTGAGAACAATATTGATGAAATCTATTGTTCTATTGCAGAGTTTTCAAACGACGAAATAAGGGAAATCTCAGATTTTACCGATAATAACCTGAAGATTTTAAAGTTTATTCCAGACAATAAGGAAATCTTCACTAAAAAATTAGAGTATCAATATTTAGGAATTACTCCGGTATTATCATTGCGCAATATTCCAATCGACACCTCAATTAATCAATTTATTAAAAGAGCCTTCGATATTTTTGTTGCAATTCTAGTGCTATTGGGAGTGCTTACTTGGTTAACACCTCTTCTGGCAATTTTGATTAAGCTTGACTCAAAAGGACCTGTATTCTTTAAACAAAAGAGGAATGGATTAGATTATAGAGAGTTTTATTGCTTTAAATTTAGATCTATGACACCTAATGAAAGTGCTGATATTCATCAAGTGTCGCGAAATGATGAACGGATTACAAGGATAGGTAAGCTCATAAGAAAAACAAGTATAGATGAGCTTCCGCAATTTATAAATGTATTAAAAGGAGACATGTCTGTAGTGGGTCCTCGACCTCATATGGTAAGCCACACACATATGTATGCAGAGCGTATCGATAAATTTATGGTGCGTCATTTCATTAAACCAGGAATTACAGGTCTAGCTCAGGTAAGTGGCTACAGAGGAGAAGTAGAAACAGACAACGACATTATTAACAGAGTAAAGTTTGACATTTTTTATATAGAGAATTGGTCTCTTCTGTTAGACATTAGAATTATGGCCCTTACCGTAATAAAGGCTCTTAGAGGAGATGACAAAGCATATTAATTTAAGTGCTCAACTAGTTTCTTAAACTGTTTTCGAGAGTCAAAAACTGTTATTGTTGTTTGCTGTATTTCATTCTTTACTGGCCAGTATTTTAGACTAGTTATTTCTCTGAGTAAGTTATTCAGTGCTCTAAAATCTCCAGAAGGAGATGTCCACCCTAGCTTATGTGCCTTTACAAGATCTTCTCCTTCTCCACCTCCACAATACAACATAGGCAATCCCAATCTACCATATTCAAAAATTTTAGACGGGACAGACCCATAAATTCTAGTGACTAATGGGATTATAGTTATATCATATGTAATTAGCTCTTTATGCAATTGCTTTCGCGAAAGCGAGCCTTTAAACGCAATATTCTTGGTTGAGTTTTCTAAATACTGTTCAAGTTCTTTTTGCTGTGCTCCAGCACCATAAATGTCAAAAGACCAGCCCTCAGGCAATTCTATTTCTTTACAAAGTTGAACAATACCCTGGGCCACGCCTAACAACCCAGCATAAACCATTCTTTTTTGTGCACTGGAATTTTCGATAGGAGCAGCAGGCTTAAAATCAGGGAGGTTGCGATAGAGAAAAGTGTTTTTTTCAGGAAATATATTTTGTACGTGACTTATTATTTCTTCAGATTGCCCTAGAACCAAATCTGCTTTGGTGTAGCAGTATTTTTCTATTTTCTCAAGGAGAGAATACCCCATCCCCTCTTTTAATTTCCCTAATTCTTTTCCAGCTAATGGCCATAGATCAGAAACATTAAGTAATAATCTGCGACCTTTCTTTTTAAAGAAAAACGTGCTAAAGAAACCCACTAATAACGGAGAATATTGCACAAAAACTAGAGAAGGCAAAGTATTAAGGAGTCCATATTTTCCTAAAGAAAACGAAAACGAAATCATTCCTAAAAATCGTTTCCATAGCCTAGAAGAGTTTGTAGCATAGACCCAGAGACGCGTCACTTTTACACCATTTATAATTTCCGACTGTCCTGACTTGCCTTTGTGTTTTTCAAATATTTTTCCAGTTGGGTAATTGGGCAATGGGCAAAGAACTTGAGTATCAAATCCAGCTTTCACAAAGTTTTCGGCCATTAGGGCAATGCGGTTTGGCGCTGCACCTGTTTCAGGAGGGTAATAATTTGTGATAAGAGTAATCTTAGGCACCATAAATGTCTATGAGCGATTGTACGATACGATTAGCGGCCTTCCCATCCCAAAGCGGGATTTCTTGGGCATTAGCCCAATTACCGCTGTGTAACTCATCAAATGCTTTTTCAATTAATCCAAGGTCTTGACCTACTAGTACATTGGTTCCTAAAACGCAGGTTTCAGGGCGTTCTGTACTATCTCTAAAAGTTAAGCAAGGCACATTAAGGAGCGTAGTCTCTTCTGTAATTCCTCCAGAATCTGTGAGTACGGCAAAGGCATTTTTTATTAAATAGATAAAGCTTAGATAGCCTTGAGGCCCTACAAAATGCAGATTAGGATGTGATAATTTTAATTTTTCAAGCATCTTGAGGGTACGAGGATGTACAGGGAAAATCACGGGCTTATCTCCAGCTCGTTTCATAATCACAGCTATAAGATTACTCAAATCATTGGCTTGGTCTACGTTAGAAGGTCTATGTAAGGTCATCACATAATACCCCTTTTCAGTTAGTCCATAAGTATCCCAGAAATCGGGCTTTTTGAGTCTGTCTAGATTACTTAATAAGGTGTCAATCATTACATTCCCCACAAGATGAATTTGTTCATCACCCATTCCTATGTCTAGAAGATTTTGTGAAGCTGCATTAGTAGTGGTGTAAAAATAATCTGTAATACTATCGGTTACGATACGGTTAATTTCTTCAGGCATTTTACGGTCTCCAGAACGAATGCCCGCTTCTACATGAACCACATCTATATGCGCTTTTTTAGCAACGATAGTACAGGCCATTGTTGAGGTTACATCACCTACTACAAGCACGGCATTAGGTCTGTTAGTAGTGATTTCTTCTTCAAAACGCTCCATAATTGCCCCCGTTTGCTGGGCTTGTGTTCCACTTTTAACCTCAAGATTTGCATGAGGTTTTGGTATATTTAGTTCTTCAAAAAAAGTATCGCTCAAGTTTTTATCATAGTGTTGCCCGGTGTGAATAAGCCTATAAGAAATTGAAATTCCAGAAGCCGCGAGTTGCTCTATTGCAGCAATGATCGGAGCAATTTTCATAAAATTGGGACGCGCCCCAGCCACTATCGTAATCTTCATACCCCTAAACTTGTAAATTGTTTTAGTTTGCCACTTTGCTGGCGTTCAATCTTGTCAAATTTATTAAATATAATATGGAGTCCAGGTTCTAAGTATGTATCAAGTGCATTTTGAATTTCTTGAGTGCGCTTTGGCGAAAGCATTTCCTCCCCAACGTAATCAATTTCAAAAGTATCCATTTGCGTCTGTCGCAC
>JALZVV010000022.1 GCA_023299935.1 Dokdonia sp. | reverse complement strand
AAAGACTTTCATACCATCCCTTGTATTAATGACCGTGATGACTGGGCACAAGTACTAGCCGGCTGGATGAATGAATGGGCAACTCAAGAGCATACAGTGGCCTAAATGTCCAAGAAAAACTCCATAGCCTTAGGTACAGAACCAATCTCAAAGCTCCTTATAACGCAAGCAGTTCCCGCCTCTATTGGGATATTGGTGATGTCACTTAATATGATTGTGGACACCATTTTTGTAGGGCGATGGATTGGACCTCAAGCGATTTCTGCAATTACCGTTGTACTGCCATTTACATTTTTTATTGCAGCAATAGGACTTGCTATAGGGATAGGCGGCAGCTCCGTATTATCGCGAGCTTTAGGTGCTGGAGATGATGAAAAAGCACTTCGCGTTTTTGGAAATCAAATTACGCTTACCGTACTTATTTCTGGAACATTGGCCGTTTTAGGATTGGTTTTTCAGGATTATTTTATTGAGTTTTTTGGCGCAGATGATTCCTTTAAAGACTTAGCACTTACTTATTACCGTATTGTATTGTACGGGATATTAATGCTCTCCTTATGTATGCTTGGTAATAATGTGATACGGGCAGAAGGAAAGCCTAAGTTTGCTATGTATGCGATGATTTTACCAGCTATTGGCAATATCCTGATGGATTACATTCTTATTAATGTATTGGATATGGGAATGGAAGGTGCCGCTTGGGCAACCTTTATTAGTTATGGGGTTTGTTTCGGCTTTATCTTTTGGTTTTTTGTGGCAAAAAGTGAACTCCGTTTAAAAGTCGCTTCGTTTGTTCTCAATAGTAAGATTGTAAAAGAAATTTCTAGCCTAGCATCAGTTACCCTGGCTAGACAAGGAGTCATTAGTGTCTTGGGAATTTTAGTAAATAACGTTCTGGTCAATTATGGAGATGCTCTGGACATTGCTTCTTACGGTATCATAAGCAGGATGCTTATGTTTGCCTTGTTTCCGGTAATAGGAGTTACCCAAGGGTTTATGCCTATAGCTGGGTATAATTATGGAGCAGCTAAGTATGCTCGCGTGCGCGAAACCATCAATACTTCTATTAAATATGCTGGTGTCCTAGCCCTCCTTATTTTTATCATAATAATGAGCTTTCCAGACTTTTTTGTGTCTATATTTTTAAGTAATAAGGGTGGTGATACCCAAACCTTAGCAGATAATGCACAACTCCTCGCAAGAACACCTAATGCACTACGATGGGTATTTGCAGCAACACCCATTATTGTGGTGCAGCTTATAGGCTCTGCCTATTTCCAAGCAATAGGGAAAGCTAGACCTGCTTTATTGTTAAGTCTTACAAAACAAGGGTTCTTTTTGATACCACTTATCCTTATACTCCCACCTATTCTGGGGGTTTGGGGAGTATGGATTGCGTTTCCTATAGCAGATTTACTTTCTACTCTAGTAACTGGCTATTTTCTTAATCGAGAAGTGAAAACCAATTTAAAAGTTCAAGAACAAGCCACGACCTGAGATTGTTGCAAGGCACACTTGTTAATTTGTTGAGGGCCTGAAAATGAACTTAGCGCGCCGTAATGTTTTGATCTTAACAGCAAGGGAAATCACAAAATCTGGATAGAAAAATAGTTTTTGATGCTAGTTCCGCTTTCGCGAAAGCGTACTAAACATTACTCCACAAAACCGTTAAAAAGCACTTGGTAGTTGAGTACTCCCTTAGAAATCCTTAAATTTCTAAACTCGAATAAAATCCAAACCAAGATGAAAACTAAATTCTTATTTCTATTCCTGGCTATAAGCTTGGGATTATCGCTTGACACTTTTGCACAAACTCCAGATGAATCTGCCTATGAGGCCCTAGAGTATCGTTTAATAGGTCCTTTTAGAGGAGGTCGAAGTGCAGCGGTTACTGGCGTTCCCGGACAGCCCGATTTATTTTATATGGGAAGTACCGGAGGCGGAGTATGGCGCACAACTAATGGCGGCAAGGAATGGGAAAATATCTCTGATGGATTTTTTGGAGGTAGTATAGGGGCTGTAGAAGTTTCTCAAAGTGACCCTAATGTGATTTATGTAGGAGGTGGAGAAAAAACCTTAAGAGGAAATGTATCGTCTGGTTATGGAATATGGAAATCTGTAAATGCAGGGAAGACTTGGGAGCAATCAGGATTAACTAACAGTCGGCATGTACCTCGTTTACGGGTAGACCCAAAGAACTCAGATATAGTGTATGCGGGAGTATTAGGTAATATCTATAAACCAACACAAGAACGCGGAGTGTACAAAAGTACAGATGGCGGTAAGACTTGGAGAAAAACCTTATTTGCAAATGCAGATGCAGGTGTTGTGGACCTTATTATAGACCCAAACAATTCTCGCGTATTATATGCGACAACTTGGAATGCACGTCGTACGCCTTATAGCTTAAGTTCTGGAGGAGAAGGATCAGCCTTATGGAAAAGTACAGATAGCGGAGAAACTTGGAAAGAGCTTTCTAAAAACGAAGGCTATGCCAAAGGTATCCTAGGGATAATGGGAATCACCGTTTCTCCTGTAAATAGCAATCGCCTTTATGCGATGGTAGAGAATGAAAAAGAGGGAGGGTTGTATACCTCTACGGATGCAGGAACGACTTGGAAAAAAATTAATAGTGAGCGCAAACTGCGTCAACGAGCGTGGTATTATACCCGTTTATATGCTGATACTCACGATGAGAATACGGTATATGTGTTGAACGTGCGGTATCACAAATCTACAGATGGCGGGAAATCATTTAGCACCTATAATGCTCCTCACGGTGATCATCACGATTTATGGATTGCTCCAGAAGACCCTAATCGTATGATTATAGGAGATGACGGTGGTGCTCAAGTTAGTTATGATGGAGGACGTTCTTGGAGTACTTATTTTAACCAGCCTACATCACAATTTTATCGTGTAACTACAGATAACGCATTCCCATATCGAATTTATGTAGCGCAGCAAGATAATAGCACAATTCGCATTCCGCATAGGACAGAAGGACGCAGTATTTCTGAAAATGATTGGGAATCTACAGCAGGAGGTGAGAGTGCTCATATTGCCGTTGATCCAGAGAATAATGAGATTGTATATGGAGGAAGTTATGATGGTTTTTTAACGCGTGTCAATCACGAAAAAAATACGGTACGTTCTATTTCGGTATGGCCAGACAACCCTATGGGACACGGAGTAGAAGATATGAAATACCGCTTTCAGTGGAATTTCCCTATCATTTTCTCTAAGCATAATCCTAACCGTATGTACACTTTTTCGCAGAGCGTTCACGTGACCGAAAATGAAGGTCAAAGTTGGCAAGTGATTAGTGGGGATTTAACTACTAATGATCCAGAAAAAATGAAATCTTCTGGAGGCCCGATTACGCAGGATAATACTAGTGTGGAGTACTACTGTACGATTTTTGCGGCAGCAGAATCTCCATTAAAAGAAGGACTTTTATGGGTAGGAAGTGATGATGGATTGATTCATGTGACCCGCAATGGAGGACAATCTTGGGAAAATGTAACTCCTAAAGGAATGCCTGCAAATATGATGATTAATAGCGTTGAGCCTTCGGCTTTTGAAGAAGGGACAGCTTATGTGGCAGGAACGCGTTATAAGTTAGGCGATTTTGCTCCGTATTTATATAAGACTACAGATTATGGGAAGTCTTGGAAGAAGATAACTAATGGCATTCCGTCAGAACATTTTACCCGTGTACTTCGTGAAGATCCTAAGAAAAAAGGACTATTATATGCAGGTACAGAAACAGGAATGTACATAAGCTGGGATGAAGGGAAGAACTGGAAATCCTTTCAGCTTAACTTGCCTATCGTGCCTATAACAGATCTCACTATTAAGGACAACAACCTGATTGTAGCCACTCAAGGCCGCAGTTTATGGATGATAGATGATCTAGGGATGTTGCACCAGAGCGCTTTCGCGAAAGCGAACTCAGCACATCTTTTTAAACCCAAAGACACCTACCGTATGGGAGGTGGAGGTCGTGCAGGTAGCCTTACCGAAGGAACTAATCACCCAAGTGGCGTGATGACCTATTTTAACCTGCCTAGTTTTGATAAGAAAAAGGATAGTGTGAGCCTTACCTATATGACCGTGGCGGGAGATACGCTGCAATCCTTAAGTACAAAAGCCGCCGATAAGAAAGATCAGCTTAAGGTAAAAGAAGGCGGTAATATGTTTGCTTGGAATACGCGTACAGAGGGCGCCGAAAGATTGAAAGGAATGATTTTATGGTGGGCTAGTCTGGATGGCCCAAAAGCAGTCCCGGGCAATTATAAGGTGACGCTTAATGTAAACGGAAAAGACCAAATGCAACCGTTTACGATACTCCCCAATCCAAATGCCGAAGCGACGATTGCAGATATGCAGCAGCAGCATGATTTTATTTCTGACGTGAATAAATCAGTAGATAGAGCGCACCAGAGTATTAAGAAAATACGTAAGATTAATGCACAGTTAAAAGCATTTGAAACGCAGTATAAAGATGATTCACGCACAGCAGCTTTACGCGAAAAAGCGAAGACTATGCAAGAAGAATTGGGTAAGATTGAAAAAGAACTATATCAGACTAAGAATCGTTCTGGACAAGACCCATTAAACTTCCCGATAAAGCTTACTAACAAACTTGGACACCTTAATAGCCTGGTGGGAATGGGAGATTTTGGGCCAACAGCTCAGGATATAGCCGTAAAGAATGAACTCTCTGCGGCGATTAATACACAGCTGACTGCTTTTGATACGATGCTAGATGCTGAGGTTGCTCAGTTTAACAATGAGTTTAATAGTTTAAAGTTGAATTATCTGTTTGTGGAGGATTAGGACAGATATGGTTTCGATATATTTTTGATTACACTGCGTTATATCAAAAACACTCAACCACCGTCAAGCGTAGAGCGAATAGAGGTGATCGAGTAATTTTGCTAGAGCAAAATTGTATCGAGATAACC
>JALZVV010000021.1 GCA_023299935.1 Dokdonia sp. | reverse complement strand
ACATTGCAAGCTCAACAGTTTTCATATACACCTATAAGTCCATTTTTTGGAGGAACTAATGCGTTTAACTACCAGCAAATCATTAGTTCTGCTACGCTTCAAAATAGTACCACAGACCCTAATATACTGGGATCTGACCCTAGAACAGAACTGGAACAATTTGCAGATAATGTAAATGCCCAAGTATTGAGTCAGTTATCAAGAAGCTTAACAGCAACGCAAGTCGATGCACTTAATTTTGATGAACCAGGAACCTTTACTGCAGGAGAGTTTGCTATTGAAATTTTTGAAAGTGTAGAGGGTCTTGTCATTAATATATTAGATACCACTACTGGTGAAGAATCCCAAATTGTTGTCCCAAATTAAAGTGCTTTTATATATGTTAAAATTCAGAAGATTTATCTGTTTGATAAGTTTAGTGCTTCTAACGTCTTGTGGCGCTTATTTTAATCAACCTTTTGTGCAGGATGCTGCGCGTGCTGGTGAGAAAAGTAAGTCTACAACTATTTTAGAAGGCTTACCAGAGGCCGCATCACCCGTGGAGGTTGCGGTATATAATTTTAGTGATCAAACAGGTCAATTTAAACCGGTAGAAAACGGTAGTACATTTAGTACAGCGGTTACACAAGGATCAACTACCATATTGATTAAGGCACTAGAAGATTCTGGCTGGTTCAAACCTATTGAGCGCGAGAATATTAACAACCTTATTAATGAACGTAATATCATTAGAAATACCAAGCAGGAGTATATAAAAAATTTGGACCCTAATACACCCGCCTTACCACCATTATTATATGCAGGACTTATATTAGAAGGGGGTATTGTATCTTATGATACTAATATTGTTACCGGAGGTATAGGTGTGCGCTATTTTGGTCTAGGTGGTTCTGCACGTTACAGACAGGATAGAATAACGGTTTACTTAAGAGCTGTTTCTACTACAAATGGTGAAATTTTAAAAACAGTTTACGTTTCTAAAACGATTCTTTCTCAAGCCTTAGATGCAAGCTTTTTTAGATTTGTAAAATTTCAAAGATTACTCGAGGCAGAGACGGGAATTACTCAAAGTGAACCTGTACAAATTGCCGTAAAAGATGCTATAGAAAAAGCCGTTCATGATTTAATTGTTGAAGGGGTTAAGGATAGAATATGGAGTGCTAAGGAAGGGAAGGAAGTAAATGACAAATTAGTAAATGATTATATAGAGTCTAATAAAAAGGAAGAAGAACTAGGCTTATATAATAGATTATTTATTGAAGATGAGTACAAGAACACTTTCTCACTAGCAGCGGGAACTAATCACATAGACGGTGATTTTGCTACAAAACAAGCTGGATTCTATGTAGGCGGAACTTACCAAAGAGAACTGAATAGGAACTTTGATTTGAGTATAGGTGGTTCTGTATTTGATCTAAATAATGGTGAGCAATTTTCTAGTATTTTTGGAGCAATAGATCTCAATGCTATTTTTTATATCCTACCTAAAGATAATATTGCTCCATTTATCTATGTAGGTCCTGGATTTACATTTGATATTATCAAGCCTGAGAATGAACCTTTACGAATAGGGAGAAGCTTTTTAAAATTTCAGTACGGCTTAGGAATTCAATATAAAATTAATCCACGCATGGGGATTAAGTTATTTGGAGAGCAAAACATTGTGAACAGTGATGAATTGGATCGAAGAGTAAATGGGAGTCGAAATGATTTTTATTACAATTTTGGAGTAGGCTTAAATTATAATTTTAACTGGAAGAATCCCAAAAAGTTGGAAGAAGAAAAATTAAAAGAATTACAAAATGAATAATTTACATATTAAATATCGATATATAATGCTGCTTGGATTTTTTGTTGTCCTAGGCGCTTGTTCTGAAGATACTATAGAACAAGAGTTTTTTGGTAGTTTAAGAGGTTCTGTCATTTCTGAAATAAATGGAGAAGCCTTAGAGAATGCTCGCATTACTACAAGTCCATCAACTACAACTGTTTTTACAGATGGGCAGGGCAATTTTTCTATACCTAATATTCCTGTAGATAGCTATTCTGTAAATGCAGAATTTGATGGTTTTGAAAATGGGTTTGAAGGTGTAGAAATTATTAGTAATCAGGAATCTGTTGTTGCGTTTGAATTAGGACTAGTAGATGATTCACTTGACGCTCCTGACGCTCCTGTATTATTGTTGCCAGAAGATGGAGCAGATGATTTAGAGAGTGAAGTAATGTTTGAATGGGAAATTCCAGAATCTCTAGCAGAAACCTTAATTTTTGATATTGAAATACGCAATTCTTTCACGAATGAAATCACTAACTTTCAAGTAGAAAATGATTCTATATTAACCGTTTCGGATTTAGATCTAGGAGCGACTTATTTCTGGCAAGTAGCAGTTTCAGATGGGGAGAATTCACCAGTTTTATCTACAATAAGTGAATTTTCTACACTTGCTTTTCCTTCTAATCCATTCCTGTTTGTGACTACAGAGGGTAGTAATAATGTTATTTTTTCTGGTGGTGGAGAAGGAGATGGCGATGATAGTACTGTAGATGAAGATTTATTCCAACTTACAAATCCCGCGACCAATAGCTTTAGACCTAAACGCAATAGCATAGCTCAAAAAATTGCCTTTCTGAGGACCGTGGGAGGAGAGACGCATCTATTTACTATGGATCTTACAGGAGAAAATGTAGATCAAGTGACAGAAAATATACCTGTGGCTGGGTTTAGACAGGAAGAGTTAGATTTTGCCTGGGGACCTAATGGAGACTATTTATTGTACCCATCTTTCAATGTATTGTATAGAATTAATATGGATGGAACAGGAAGTACACCTTTGTACACTACTACTGATGGTTCTTTTATCTCTGAAGTGGCGATTCAAGAATTTGATGAAGATCTTTTATTACTTAAAACCAATAATATAGAAGGTTATGAGGTAAGAGTTTTTACGTTTCGATTGTCTACCACAACAGAAGAAGTTATAGTATTAGAGGGTGGAAGTGGTGCTGTAAGCGGTATTGATATTACTGCTAACGGTGACGAAATTTTGTATGCTAGAGATGTTTCTGGTTCAGAAAACCCTAATTATCGACAATTTGAATCTCGTATTTTCATTTTTAATATAGGTACAACTAATGCAAGTATGTTAGATACTATAGTGGTCACTGGAGAAAATGATTTAGATCCAAGTTATTCTCCTAATGAAGGCTCTGTAATTTACACAAGAGCTAGTAATACTACAAATGCCATCCCTACTGTTTTTAGATTTACACTTCAATCTACTAATGGAAATTCTGTAGATCAGTTATTTACAGCGTCTAATATGCCAAATTGGGATTAAAAGAGCACTCTTAACATAATAAACCTAGGCTTCATATTCTTTTATGGCCTAGATTTAAAAACAGTAATACCTTATGCCATGCCTGTAGTATAAGGTATTTTTATGCATAGACAGAAAACTACATAATACCATATTTACATTAGTACGCCCTTTACTTGGCAGAGTGTTAAAATAAGTAGGCTTCACGCTCTTATTTAGCAGCGAAGCCTACCGCAGGGGGAATACAACCTAAGAGAAGTAGTCGAAACCATTTAATTATGATTATTTATGCTTTCGCGAAAGCGAAAAACTTAATATTCACACATTTATTAATTACCTACAATTAGATTTAGTTAATCACTTTATTTTCTTACCTACAATTAGATTTAGTTAATTATTTTATATTCTTACCCGCTTTTTTTAATAAACTTTTAATACGCTTATCTTTAGCATAGTCTATGGGACTATGTCCATTCTTGTTTTTTATTATTGGACTGGCGCCATGTGCCAGTAATAGTTTAGGCATAGCAATATCCTTTTCCTGCAAATATGCGGCAAGATGTAATGGAGTTTCTCCAGAATCATTTTGTACATTTATTTTTGCTCCTTTACTTACTAATAAGGATAATATGTCCTTATCTGTTTCTTCATAGGATGCCGCTACGATATGGACGGGAAATTCTCCATTTCTAAACGGAATATTACAATCATAGCCATTATCTAAGACTAATTGAACTCCCTCATAGAAATTAAACTCTAAGGCAGTTTTAAAATGTTCTTTTGTAGGAATTCCTCCAGTTTCAAGTAGTAATTGTAGGGCTTCTGGTTTTTTATAGCGAATGGCATTCCCTATGGCAGGCGTAGGATCAATGCCAAATTCCAATAATTTAGCAACCACTTGTGTATTGCCTTTGCGAGACGCACTTAGTAAGAAATCAGGGTCAATGGCTTCTTTAGCTTGGCTTAATAATAAGAGAATAACGTCTTGATGTTTAGTTTCTATGACACTTGCTAAGGCTTTATTTGCTGTGGCGCCCTGTTCTAATAAATATTGTGTAATCGCTATATTGCCAGAAACAGCAGCTTCAATAATAGCATCATTAGCCTGAGAATCGCCTTTTTCTATTAATACTTTTGAAAGCTCTATATTCTCTTTCCTAACAGCATCCTTTATATTATCCGGTGCGGCAGTTTCTGCTCCTTGAGCAATTAGGTATTCTGTGATTGGGACATTCTCAAACTCAATAGCGTTTTCTATACCTGCTGTAGGATTAGCGTTATTCTTAACTAGTAACTCAACCATAGCTAAACTTTCATTAGCAACAGCAGCACTTATGCTTCGGTTAGGATTTATATCTTCGGCTTTTGTTGTTAATACGGTGGCTGCCATAGGCAATGCATCTCTTTTTACCGCTTCATCTAATGCTATGGAAGGTGTGCCGCCATATACTGTTAAGGTTTGATTAAATAAGGCTTCATCATCTTTCTCAGCGGCATAAGCAAATACTGGATCTGGTTCGGCATTATTTTCTAAACTAACCTCAATAGCAGCTTTATTATTTTTTTTAATGGCATAGAGTAAGGCACTAGAGGCATCCCCACCATGTTTAAGCCCTAAATCTACAATACTCATATTGTCATTATTAATAGCTATTTCAACGGCTTTGTTGCTTTCTAATGTTGCATTTTTACTAATGAAATATGAGAATAGGGATGCATTATCATTACGGGCAACTACTTCTAGTGTTTTAGTTGTAGGTTCTGTGACCGGTACAATTACCTTTTCCAAGGAAGGATTGCCTTTTTGTAATGCAACATCTAGTATGTATGCGTCTGCCGTAGCTTTTAAATCCACAAACTTCTGGGCGAGGTCTTCATCGTTATTTTCGGCGGCAAGCAAGAGTTCGTTTTTACTAGCTTCAAAATCTTCAAAATCTTCACTCATTAATGCTTTTATCGTCCTGTAGTGATTACGTTTAATAGCAAAATTAAGATCGTTGTTTTGAGAGGTTGCACCTTCTCTAAACAAGGCATAAATAAGTTCAGGCGCCTTAAAAGCAACAGATTTGTAAATCATATTGTTTTTGGGTTTTGCGCCGCGCTCAAGCAGTATAATAGCCTTATCAGAATCAAAATGCTCTCTTTGAAAGAGAAGATCTAAATCCTTAGTTGTTGGGATCGCTCCTTTATCTAAAACATAATTGAGAAGTGAGTTAGCATGTTTGTTAATGATAATAGCCTCAATTAACCCCTCTGATCTCGAATTGCCATTTCTTGTAAATAGGCTATCTAAGCGCTCTTTATTTCCATTTGAAACTGCGGCTAAAATTTCAGAATCTAAAGTATAATTATAGGTAGATTCAAAGTTTTTAATAATCTCATCCTGCTTTACCAGTCTTAATGTATACTCGAGTTCATAGATATCCTTATCTATAGTTTCAATAGTAAGCTGTTTAGTAATCACGCGACGTAAAGCTTCTTTATATGTAGTTTTTGCTTCAGGAGGACCTGATACTCTAAGCCTATTCCGGCCATTACCTTTAAACAGTTTTTTTGTATCATCCCATACACTTACATACCCTGTTTTAATATCCTCTGGTTTAATAGTAATTAAAACGTTTCGATCTAAGATGACTTTTTCATCTGTTATTAAAGTTTCTAATCGTATGCCTCCACGCTTAATAAGTGGTTTTGTTTGTAAAATAGCTTCATCCTTAGAAAAGCCCCCGAAAAAAATATCGCCAGTAAACTCTGTCTTATTTTCATCTTCTCTTCCTGTACTTTTTTTAACAATGCTAGTAATCTCTTGTTTGAATTGTAAAGAGTATTTTTTATAATATGGGCTATCTTGAGGATCTTGAACGCGTTCTTGGGTTGCAGCGATAGCACTAGAAATGATACTGTCTAGCAGTTTGAGTTTATCTGCTTTATTCTCAATGTCAAGATTTGTTGCTGCACGCAACAAATCAGAAACGGGTTGTAAACTAACAGCTATAGGTTTGGGAGCATTACTTATAGTTTGTTCCCAGCTATTAGGCCAGTACTTTGTTGGATCACCACCTATGGTAAACGACAAACTTGTTTTAGCATCTACAAAAGGGGTGGCATCTTCTTCATTTGTTTGCTTAGCCGTAATATCTTCTATAACCTTTTGTTGAAATTCATCCTTTTCATAAGGTGAATGAATATACTCATCTACGTCAATAGCATTTCTTCTTAAAAATCTCCCTCCGTCAATTACTTCTTGCGCATAGTGTGTACCATAACGATGGATAAATCCTTCAGGAGTAATATCTCTCCCTAAACGTCTAAAATCTTCTACAAATGCACTGTCCAGTGGTTTAGATCGGGTAGTATTAAAAAAATGTTTCTCTAGAGGAACGTTTTTATCTGTATACACAAAAAGCAATTTATCACTACCATCTTGTCTTAAGGGTTTGTAATGTGCATGGGTATTGATGGCCAAATAAGGTTTACCCTCAATATTGGAAGCTAATACTTTTTCTTCAAACTCAAAAGGTGTGGTTACAAAATGAAAGGCTAAGGATACAGACGCATCATTAATCTGTGTAGTATTGCCTCCAGTGATTAGGGCAGTACCTTTCGAGGATTTTTTCCAATCCAGGGCATCCACACTACGTATATCAAAACCGTGACCTAAAACAGATGGGGTATCTTGTTGGGCGAGTAATCCAAGTGGTAGAAGGGTTAAAACGAAATAAATCAATAGTCTGCCAATCAAAATCTATACTTTTTGATGGATGAAACAATATGTTATTCTTTATTAACCAGTATAAATGTAGGTAAAAAGTATTAGAAATGAATTTTTTTTTGATGTAGTAGCGGGAGTTTACTCTAAAGTGTATTTATGATATTTTCAGAGTAGGAAATTGGTCACAAATCTAATTACTTTTTCTGTTTACATCTTATTACAAATCCCATACCCTGTGGTTTTATGCTGTTGCATTATTTCCTACTTTTGTGGCGAAACCAATACTATGAGTGAAAATATTTCAAAACGCTACGCACAACGCGGAGTTTCTGCTGGTAAGGAAGATGTGCATAATGCCATTAAAAATGTAGATAAGGGACTTTTTCCTAAAGCCTTTTGTAAGATAGTGCCTGATTACTTGAGTGGTGATGAAGACTATTGTCTTGTTATGCATGCAGATGGCGCAGGGACTAAATCTTCACTAGCTTATATGTATTGGAAAGAAACCGGAGATATCTCGGTTTGGAAAGGTATTGCTCAAGATGCATTAATAATGAATGTAGATGATTTATTATGTGTAGGGGCTACAGACAATATTATTCTCTCCTCAACCATAGGACGCAACAAAAATCTTATTCCTGGAGAAGTGATTTCTGCCATTATTAATGGTACAGAAGAGTTACTTCAGGATTTAGAATCTTATGGGGTGACAATTAAATCTACAGGAGGAGAAACAGCAGATGTTGGTGATTTAGTTCGTACAATTATTGTAGATAGTACGGTTACTGCTCGTATGAAGCGCAGTGACATTATAGATAATGCAAATATTAAGCCCGGTGATTTAATTGTAGGATTAGAGAGTTTTGGTCAAGCAACTTACGAAACCGAGTATAACGGGGGTATGGGCAGTAATGGCTTAACGAGTGCTCGTCACGATGTTTTTAATAGTTCGCTCAAAGCCAAATATCCAGAAAGCTTTGATGCAGCAGTACCGGACGAATTAGTGTATTCTGGGTCTAAAAACCTTACCGATAAGGTAGCAGATAGCCCTATAGATGCTGGAAAATTGGTGCTTTCTCCAACACGTACCTATGCACCTATAATTAAAAAGATTCTCTCTCAATACAACGCAAGTGATATTCACGGGATGGTGCATTGCAGTGGAGGAGCTCAGACTAAAATTTTACATTTTGTAGAAGACCTTCATGTTATAAAGGATAATATGTTTGATGTGCCACCATTATTTAAACTTATCCAAGAAGAAAGCAATACCGATTGGAAAGAAATGTACCAAGTCTTTAATATGGGACATCGTATGGAGATCTATTGTAATCCTGATGTGGCTCAAGAATTAATTACTATTTCAGAATCTTATGGGGTAGCAGCACAAATTGTTGGTAAAGTAGAAGCTAGTGATACTGGTAAACGCCTTACTATAGAGAGTGATAAAGGGACTTTTAAGTACTAGATTTTTGTTTTAATCCAATAATTTCCGGTAGCGTGCTGCAAGAAAATCTAATTTAGGCTCAATATATCTTGTACAAAAAGGAGCTTCAGGGTTTTTTGCATAATAATCTGTAATGGATTCTCGGCTCGGCTTAAAATCTACAAAGGGTAAGGCTTGGGTAATAATGGGTTTATCAAAAAACGTTTGTAGGTGTTGTTTTGCTTTCGCGAAAGCGCTAGCTTCTTCTTCATTATAATAATACATCGCAGATCTATATTTTTCTCTAAAACTATGATTACTAGTAGATTTATGGGTATAAAGATGTACCTCAATGAGTTGTTCTAGTGTGATTACCTCCGGATTATAGTCAACAATAATCCCTTCAGAAAAAGACTCGAGGGGCAGGGAAGAACAAACATAACCTTGTGCTACGTTAATAACCCCTTTTAGGGCTTTAAAAACAGCCTCGGTACACCAATGGCAACCTCCCCCAAAAGCAATTCTCTTTTGTGTATTCATAGAAATTTTAATACAAAATAGAGCAGGTGTTATTCTGGTAAAAAACCAACAATAGATTGTTAACAAAGACAATATTACGCAAACAAAATATCAATTGAAAATCGTAAATTCGCCACAAGCAGAAGGCTCTTATGTTAGAAAAATTACAAATAGTAAAACAACGTTTTGATGAGGTGAGTGATTTAATCATTCAGCCAGATATAATATCTGATCAAAAACGTTATGTACAGCTCAATAAAGAATACAAGGACCTGCGTGCCTTGATGGATGAGCGTGAGGTTTATATTGAACATACCAACAATCTTAAAGAAGCAGAAGAAATTCTTGCAGATGGCTCTGATGCAGAGATGGTAGAAATGGCAAAAATGCAAATGGATGAAGCGAAAACTGCTATTCCTGAGCTAGAGGATAAAATCCGAATGATGCTTATCCCTAAAGATCCAGAAGATGCCAAGAATGTTGTAGTCGAGATACGTGCTGGAACAGGGGGAGATGAAGCAAGTATTTTTGCGGGTGATTTATACCGTATGTACACCAAGTATATAGATGGTAGGTCAGGATGGAAGCATAGTACCGTAGATTTTTCTGAAGGTACATCAGGTGGGTTTAAAGAAATCCAGTTTGAGGTTACAGGAGAAGACGTATATGGAATATTAAAATTTGAAGCAGGAGTACACCGTGTACAGCGAGTGCCTCAAACTGAAACGCAAGGTCGTGTACACACTAGTGCCGCAACGGTAATGGTACTTCCAGAAGCCGAAGAATTTGATGTGCAAATAGAAGCAAAAGATGTGCGTATAGATTTCTTTTGCTCATCTGGGCCAGGAGGACAATCTGTTAACACAACATACTCTGCTGTACGATTAACACACGTTCCTACAGGACTTGTAGCACAATGTCAGGATCAAAAATCCCAACACAAAAACAAAGAGAAAGCTTTTAAAGTATTACGTTCTAGATTGTACGACTTAGAACTTGCAAAAAAGCAAGAAGAAGATGCCGCTAAGCGTAACTCTCAAGTAAGTAGTGGTGACCGTTCTGCTAAGATTAGAACGTATAACTACCCACAGGGACGAGTAACAGATCACCGTATCGGTTTAACCTTGTATGATTTACAAAATATTGTAAATGGCGATATTCAGAAAATATTAGATGAGTTACAGTTGGTAGATAATACAGAAAAATTAAAAGCAAACGAAGGCGAGATATAATGACTACACAAGCATTAATAGATCAAATACGTATAAAAAAATCTTTTCTAATCATAGGATTAGATACAGATCTTGAAAAAATTCCAAAGCATTTATTAGAAGAAGAAGATCCTATTTTTGCCTTCAATAAAGCAATTATAGATGCTACTCACGATGTATGCGTAGGTTACAAACCTAATATTGCTTTTTACGAAGCTTACGGTATTAAGGGATGGAAATCGCTAGAAAAAACGATTAATTACCTTAATGAGTATTACCCAAAACAATTTACAATTGCAGATGCAAAGCGTGGTGATATAGGCAATACTAGTACACGTTATGCAAAGGCTTTTTTTGAAGAACTTGCGTTTGATTCTATTACTATTGCTCCG
>JALZVV010000020.1 GCA_023299935.1 Dokdonia sp. | reverse complement strand
TGTAGCAGATGGATCTCCTTATTTATTTAACGGGTCATCAACAAATTTTGGTTCTGATTTTTGGGAAGGAACAGAAGCAGCAGGTGAAGGTGTTTTGAGAATACTTGCCGTAGATACAGATACAGATCAGGTCACTCTTACTAATCTAGGAGGATCTTCTATAGACGTAGGAGATTACTTTCTATGCTTGGGACCTGGTACCTATCAACAAATAGGCAATGTAGCTAATGGATCTACAATGCTCGCTCCAGATAGCACGATTACCTTAGACTATGATATGAACCCTACTCAAGATGGTCTTTCGATTTTCGCCACAAACTCCTTTGGATCTTCTGATCCAGCCGTTCTCCTTGATTATGTGCAATGGGGTGGAGCAAATCAAGCTCGAGTAAGTCAGGCAGTAACTGCAGGACGTTGGGACGATGTGGCCAATTTTGTGGCAGAAGGATCTCCTTACAACTTTATTGGAGGCAGCGAAGATTTAGGTGTAAGCTTCTGGGAATAAAAATGCATAACTATGAAAAAGAAGCTATTACAATGTTAATATAGTAATAGGGATTAGTTAGTTTGAGCTACTGCCTAGTGCAATTATTAGGACTAGGCAGTTTACTTAAACATTGCCCTTTAGATTAATCTATTAATAAATTCTAGAAGCTAAAAGACTTCTCAAAAAAAATGAATTAGAATTATTTATCAAAAAACACAATAAAAATGAAAAAGAGAATTTACAATTTAGGGTTGGTACTTGTAATATTACTTGCAGGAACAACACAAACTTTTGGGCAAGCAGAGCTCATTTTAACAAGTTTGAATCCGGAAACAAATGATTTTTCCATCACCAATATAGGTGATGCGTCTTTAGATGTTTCTGAGTATAGAGTATGTTTAGGTCCAGGTCAATATGCAGATTTGGAAGATTTACACATTAATACGGGCGATCTCGTTCTTGACGAGAATGAAACGGTAAGTTTAGATTGGGATACTATAGGTGTAGAAAATGCTGATGGAGCAGGCGGACTAGGTCTTTTTACTCCAACGGGAAGTTTCGGTTCTTCCAATCCTAATATATTTTTATCCTATGTACAATGGGGTGGCCCTAATCAAGATCGCTCATCTAATGCGGTTGCATCTGGCAGATGGAGCAATCAAGATGATTTTGTAATTGGACAAGCACCATATACCACCACAATGGGCGGTAGTGCAATGGCTTGGAATGCTACAGCCAGTGCCCAAGAATTTACAGCAATTCTAAGTGGAGTTCAAGAAAACCCTCCTGTTCTTACGGGAGCATCAGGAATGTTAAGTGCTACTCTTACAGGTAATCAACTTGTGATTTCTGGAACTTTTCAAGGTTTAAGAGGGCCATTGTATACTCCAGCAGCTGGTGGAGATCACCTTCACAGAGCACTTGCTGGACGTAATGGAGGAGTCGAACTTCAGCTTACAGCTGTCTTAAGCGATGGCGATACAGCCGGTGTTTATAATGCTGTAGACAATACTTTTACACTTAGTGATGAGCAAGTAGCTGCGGTTCTAGCAAGAGAATTTTATATTAATATCCACTCTAGTGTATTTACTGGAGGAGAATTAAGAGGACAACTGTTACCAACTTCAGATAATTATCTTCAAGCTTCTTTATTAGGAAGTAATGAAGTTCCTTCTATCAATACAACTGCTGGAGGAAATTTACTATTTGAAATAGATGGAGATCAATTAACAGTTTCTGGTTCTTTTGATGATTTATCAAGTGAAATTAGAATTGACCTCGCAAACGGAGCTCATATCCATGATGGTTTTGCTGGACGCAATGGAAGTGTAATATTTCCACTAAACCCGACGTATGATCCAGATAATCAAGGAGCAGCTATAGAGGCTTATAACAATACATTTACTTTAAGTGCAGAGCAACTTGCTCTTTTAGAAGAACAAGGGATGTATATCAATGTGCACTCAGTAAACTTCCCAACAGGAGAATTAAGAGGACAAATACTACCAATATCAGCCGCAGTATTAAGGGCAGAATTAACTGGATTTCAAGAAGTGCCATCAATTTCTTCTGAAGCTGATGGACGGGTTTACCTTTCTTATAACGGGGGTAATAGTTTTAGTGTAAGTGGAACATTCAACAATCTTAGTGATGATTTATTTACTCCAGCAGCTGGAGGAATTCATTTACATTTAGGAAATGCAGGAATTTTAGGAGGTGTAGAGTTTATAATTACACCAGATACTACAACAGATAATAGGAATGCAATTATTCGCCCTGGTGATAATACATTTACAATTACTTCTGAAGCGCAATTAAACGCCATCATAAATAGAGCTGCCAATAGGAGTTTATACGTAAATGTTCATTCAGAAACATTCCAAGGTGGAGAAATAAGAGGCCAGTTGCTTCCATTAGCTAAATCGTATTTTGGAGCTAACTTATCTGGGCAAAATGAAGTTCCACAACCTGTGGGAAGTACTGGCGTAGGTAATATACAAATAGAACTTACAGGAGATCAATTAGTTGTTTCTGGCGGATTTAGTGGCTTATCTAGTGATTATGATTCTTCTCCTGCAGTAGCAGGGGGAGCACACTTACATTTAGGAGATGCTGCAAGTGCGGGTGGTGTAGATATTATTTTAAATACGACTGTAGATACAGATTTGAGAGGTGGTATATATGTACCTGGTCAAAACACATTTACCCTAACATCTGCGCAAATAGATGCACTGTCTAATGGAGGTTTTTATGTAAATATACATACCATAGATAATGGTGCTGGAGAAATACGTGGTCAAGTATTAAGGGATGACAATGCGTTCCCTTTACCAATGGCAATTACATCTCCAGATAATGGAAACGTAAACTTGGTAGATGATAGTGAAACCCCTTATGTCATTACTTGGGACGCAACAACGGATCCTGATGAAGATTTAGTTGTGTATGCCTACCAACTTGCAACAGATGAAGATTTCACAGATTTATTGATAAATACAAATGTAGGGACTGAACTAGAATACAATGTAGAGAACTCAGTAGTCTTTGCGGCAATTGCAGATGTGCCTGTAAATACGTTATTATATCAAAGAGTTTTAGCTTCAGATGGAAGTGTTTATACTCCTTCTGCAGCACAAACAACAACACTCGATTGTTATGCAGATGGTGGAACAGTAGCTATCGATCTTGAAGCGACAGGTAATCCTAATGGAACAACAAGTTTTAATGGCGATACTGAAGCTGTAATCTGTTTAGATTCACAAGCAGATCCTATAGTAGTCGTACACGAAAACGCGGGAGCAGAAGATCTATCATTCAGATATGTAATTACAGATGCTGAGACTGGATTGATTTTAAATGTAGTGGCTACAAACAGTATTGATTTAAATGGGGTAGCCGCAGGTACTTGTGAAATCTGGGGATGG
>JALZVV010000019.1 GCA_023299935.1 Dokdonia sp. | reverse complement strand
TGTAATCCAAAACTATATTGGATTCCCAAGAAACCTACATTCATATTAAAGATCTGCCAGAAACTTAGGCTAGGTTTATTAATCTTAGGTAACTGCATCTATGCTACAATTTTAATACTCGTTGGGCTCAAGCGGTTGGTTTATGTACTTTTCTGAATCTTTTTAGTATCAAATAGACAATAAACGACTCAAATTCTTATGTCAAGATACGTTTTGTTACCAAAAAACTGACGAATTCGTAACATTAGTTTACGCAAACGTTTTCGTTGTGAACTTATCGTTTTAACGCATTAATATTGCGTTGTAAACCCGAGAATTTAGTCCGTTTTACTGCAGATTTTCTAAAGATTTCTGAAAAAACCTCCTGAGTAATTTCTTCCCAATCTTGCTTGCTATTTCCTAACAATTCGGGATGAGGATTAAACAAAGGCTCACTATGCGATTTACTAAATCGATTCCAAGGGCATACATCTTGACAAACATCACACCCAAACATCCAATCATCTAAATGAGGCTTAGCATAATCAGGAATTTGCTCTTTTAGCTCTATTGTAAAATAACTAATGCACTTACTCCCGTCTACTTTATACGGTTCAACTATCGCCTGTGTAGGACATGCGTCTATACATGCCGTGCAACTACCGCAATGATCTGTTACGGGAGTGTCGTAGTCCAAATCTAAATCTAGTACTAACTCGGCTATAAAATAAAAAGAACCTGCTTTTTTAGAAAGCAGATTGCTATGCTTTCCTATCCAACCTAAACCACTTTTTGCCGCCCAGGCCTTATCCAAGACTGGAGCGCTGTCTACAAAAGCCCTACCCTGTACATCACCTATCTCTTCTTCAATAGAGTGCAAAAACTCTTTGAGTTTATCTTTAATGACAAAATGATAATCACGACCGTAAGCATACTTAGAAATCTTATATGAATCTTCGCGTTGCACGTCGTGTGGGTAATAATTAAGCAATAATGAAATCACGCTTTTAGCATCTGGAACGAGCTTAGTAGGATCGAGCCTTTTATCAAAATAGTTTTCCATATACTGCATCTCCCCATGCCTATTTTGCTTCAACCAGTTTTCCAGTCGTGGTGCTTCCTCTTCTAGAAAACCTGCTTTAGAAATACCGCAAGACATAAACCCTAAACGCTGGGCTTCAGCTTTAATAAAGGCAGTATGTTTAGCTCGGTTTTCTATCATGAGCGTTTGGAAAATTGCAAGAAGGCTTCCTTAGGCTTCAAAGTAATCAATGGTTTTATTGATATTTTACTATCTACTGAGTCAATAGTGTATTGTTCTGCCACCTTTACCACGGTTAACATCATCTCATACATGGCAAAATTATTGCCAATACACATACGTGGCCCTGCACCAAAAGGGAAGTAGGCAGGATGTTTCATTCCTGCATTATCCTTAAATCTGGAGGGCATAAATTGCTCAGGAGATTCCCAATAGTCTGGATGTTTATGCATCTCTAATATCGAGAATAATAGATTAGAATCTGCAGCAAATTCAAAGCCTTCAAAACTGTCTGCTTCAAAATTTACTCGGTCAATAAAATAAGCCGGAGGGTACAAACGCATGGTTTCCTCAACAACCTGCTTGGCATATTCATTTGCCCGTAAATACTCCATAAGATTAGTAGAGTTCGCTTTCGCGAAAGCGGAAGCCTCCCTAATCTTTTCCTGCTCCTCAGGCTGCCGTGCTAGTAACTGAAATGCAAAAGTCAAGGCATTTGCTGTGGTCTCGTGGCCCGCCACAAAAAGAATAAGAATCTCATCAATGAGTTGCTCCTCCTCCATCTCACTCCCATCTTCGTAGCGTGCATCGAGCAACATATCTAATAAATCATCATGACGCTTACCACTATCCCGTCTCTCTTGTACCAACTGGGATAAAACAATACGAGATTCTTGCGTGAGTGAAAGATGTTTTTTTACCGGGCCAAAATACTTAAAATACCATCCCAGAAAAGGTTGTCGCAATTCTTTGACTAGCATCTGTTGTGCCTTCTCCGTACTATGCTTTAATTGAGCAATAGCCTGTGCATCAATATTAGAACTGAATAAGGATTTTGCGACCACCTGAAAGGCCAAATCATTACAAATAGGGAAAATATCGATCTCCTTATCTGTTGGGATTTGTGCTACTGCACTAGCAATTACCGCCTCCATAGTCTCTAAGAGTAAAGCGAGTTGCTTTTTATGAAATGCAGGTTGTATTAACTTGCGTTGCTTACGCCAAGAATCTCCTTCATTGGTTAATAACCCATTACCTACATACTTCTTTAGGTCCTTGGTCTGTATTTTGGATTTAGTATAATTGCGCTGATTCTTTTGCAGCGTATATCTTAAAAAATTGGGGTTTCTAGAAAAAAACACCTGGGTTCTGGGACCTATCATTAATTGAAAAATATCCCCATGTCGTTCAAAATTTTGATGATGAAACGGTAGCGGATTCTTAACAATCGAACGTGCGTGTTTTAGAAACTTAGAAAAAGATACTACAGGAATTTCTTTTACTGCCATTTCTTAAAATAATCCGCCTTGGGTTGGCCCTTTGGTTTTACCTAAATGTTTATAGGCTTCTTCTGTAACTTCTCGACCTCTAGGGGTGCGCATAATAAAGCCTTGTTGTATCAAGAAAGGTTCATAAACCTCTTCTATGGTTTCGGCACTTTCAGATACTGCAGTTGCCAGGGTTGTTATTCCTACAGGACCCCCTTTAAACTTATCGATTATGGTTTCCAAGATTTTGTTATCCATCTCGTCTAGGCCGTGCGCATCTACATGCAATGCTTCTAGACTATAGCGTGCAATCTTTATATCAATACTTCCGTCGCCTTTAATCTGAGCAAAATCGCGTACTCTACGTAACAATGCATTTGCAATACGTGGCGTCCCACGGCTTCTTCCTGCAATTTCAATGGCGGCTTCCATAGAGATAGGAACTTTTAAAATATGCGCGCTTCGCTGTACGATGCTGGTGAGTAACTCTGTAGAATAATATTGTAGTCTGGACGATATCCCAAAACGAGCACGCATAGGTGCTGTAAGCAAGCCCGAACGCGTTGTCGCTCCTACTAAGGTAAACGGACTTAAATCTATTTGCACCGTTCTAGCATTAGGACCCGTTTCAATCATAATATCAATACGGTAATCCTCCATAGCAGAGTATAAATACTCTTCTACAATAGGACTCAATCTATGGATTTCATCTATGAATAAAACATCTCTTTCTTCAAGATTGGTAAGCAGCCCCGCAAGATCGCCAGGCTTATCTAATACTGGCCCCGAAGTGATTTTAATATTTACTCCAAGCTCATTTGCTAAGATATTAGCTAATGTGGTTTTTCCCAATCCTGGAGGACCGTGAAAAAGCGTATGATCCAAAGCCTCTCCTCTTAAATTTGCAGCTTGCACAAAGATTTGCAAATTCTCCAACACTTGGTCCTGCCCCGTAAAATCATCAAAAGACAACGGTCTTAAAGCGCGTTCTACATCCATTTCTTCATTAGAAAAGCCGTCGCTAGTTGGGTCTAAATGTTCGTTCATAGGAGATGACTAAGATGTCTATTACAAATATAAGGATTGTGAGAGCGCTTTCGCGAAAGCATAAAAAAAAGAAACCCATCCGTTGCCGAATGGGTTTTACATATTTCTTAAAACATCTATTTATTAGTGATGCATTTCTTCTTCGTTATCCTGCAATGGTATATGTTGCGGAACAAAATCCTGTCCTGGAATCACATAATCTGTTTCATCCTTATTAAGCTTAGAATAATCATACGACCATCTGTGTACTTCTGGAATTGGACCATCCCAATTTCCGTGAATATGCTTCACTTCTGCCGTCCATTCTAGTGTATTAGAACTCCAAGGATTCTTAGACCCTTTCTTTCCATAAAACATAGAGTGAATAAAGTTATACAAGAATACCAATTGAGCCGATGCAGTAATGAATGCAAAAATGGTTATCGCCACATTCACATCTGATAAATCATCAAAGTAAGGGAAAGCAGTATTTGTATAATAACGTCTAGGTAATCCAGCCATACCTATAAAGTGCATTGGGAAGAATATTCCATAAGCACCAATTACGGTAACCCAAAAGTGAACATAGCCTAGGTTTTTATTCATCATTCTACCCTCAAACATTTTAGGGAACCAGTGATACACTCCAGCAAATAATCCATATAATGCAGATATACCCATTACTAAGTGAAAGTGTGCCACTACAAAATACGTGTCGTGCACATTAATATCTAATGTACTATCTCCAAGAATAATTCCTGTAAGACCTCCTGATATAAAAGTAGATACTAGACCTATTGAAAAAAGCATCCCTGGATTAAACTGGAGATTCCCTTTCCACAAGGTGGTAATATAATTAAATGCTTTTACGGCAGATGGAATCGCAATTAATAGGGTTGTAAATGTAAATACCGATCCTAAGAATGGGTTCATTCCTGAAATAAACATATGGTGACCCCATACGATTGTTGATAAGAATGCAATTGCTAAGATGGAAGCAACCATCGCTCGATATCCGAAAATAGGTTTTCGAGAATTGGTCGCAATGACCTCTGAGGTAATCCCTAGTGCTGGAAGTAATACAATGTATACTTCTGGGTGACCTAGAAACCAGAAAAGGTGCTCAAATAATACAGGTGATCCACCAGAATTGTGTAATACTTCTCCTCCAATATAAATATCTGAAAGGAAGAAAGAGGTTCCGAAACTTCTATCCATAATAAGCATTAATGCTGCCGATAATAAAACCGGGAACGAAATAATACCAATTACTGCGGTTACAAAAAATGCCCAGATGGTAAGTGGAAGACGCGTCATCGTCATCCCCTTAGTTCTAAGATTAAGTACCGTTACTACATAATTCAATGATCCTAATAATGAAGAAGCAATGAAAATAGCCATTGAGACTAACCATAAACTCATTCCCATTCCTGATGCAGGAATACTATTAGGTAAAGCACTTAATGGCGGGTAGATTGTCCATCCTGCGGCAGCTGGCCCTGACTCTACAAATAGAGACAATACCATTATCACAGACGAGATAAAGAACAACCAATACGATATCATATTTAAGAAACCTGATGCCATATCTCGCGCTCCAATCTGAAGCGGAATAAGAAGGTTACTAAACGTACCACTCAATCCAGCTGTTAATACAAAGAATACCATTATGGTGCCGTGAATGGTAATAAGTGCTAAATACACATTAGGATCCATTACACCGTCTTTACCCCAATCTCCAAGGAAGATTTCATAAGCTGTAAACTCGTGATCTGGCCAAGCCAATTGTAAACGGAATAATAGAGACATTGCTATCCCAACAATTCCCATAATGAGACCTGTAACCAAATATTGTTTAGAAATCATTTTGTGATCTGTACTAAAAATGTACTTGGTCACAAAAGTTTCTTTATGATGATGCCCGTGATCATCGTGAGAGTGATCTACTGCTGCTGCGTCTGCTGACATAATCTTAGTTCTTTATAATTAATGTGTATCTTTTTTCTATTTCTGAGCAATCAACTTGGAATTTACTGTGCTTTGCGTTGCCATCCAAGCGTCATATTCTTCTTGAGTTTCTACAACAATTTTCATTTGCATATTGTAGTGTGAAGCACCACAAATCTTATTACACAATAAATAGTAGTCAAATTCATCATAATCATCTATCGGGCCGTCACCAGCAGCAATAGATTTCTTATTCTTTTCTTTTCTGATTTCCTTTATTAACTGCATCTTATCTTTCATATACTCCGTCTCACGAATCTCCTCTGTGGTTTTAGAAGGAGTAAAAGCAAATTGCGTTATCATACCTGGCACAACATTCATTTGCGCTCTAAAGTGTGGCATATATGCAGAGTGTAGTACGTCTTGTGAACGTAACTTAAAAATCACTTGACGACCTACAGGTAAGTGTAATTCCGTTGTAATTACATCATCCATAGCATCACTATCACTTAGGTCTACACCTACAGTATTTGCACCTTCTATAAAACGAACATTTGCATTTCCTAAAGTATTATCTGCTCCAGCATAACGCGCTTCCCAAGCAAAACGTTTTGCATAAAGCTCGATAACGATAGCATCATCTTCTTCTTCAAAGTTCATAATATCAGACCAAGTAAATAGTCCATATATAATGAGACCCGCAAGAACGATTACTGGAATAATTGTCCAGATGAACTCTAACTTATCATTATCTGCATAAAATAA
>JALZVV010000018.1 GCA_023299935.1 Dokdonia sp. | reverse complement strand
CAATACGAGATACATGGCGGTTATAATTATCAAGGAGAGACAGAGCGTATTTTACAAGGTTTAGGTTTTGATCGCGCAGATTTTGATAAACTCACAGATACCTTTTCTGGAGGGTGGCGTATGCGTATTGAACTTGCTAAACTGCTGCTGCAAAATAATGATATTCTATTACTGGATGAGCCTACCAATCACTTAGATATAGAATCTATCATCTGGCTAGAGGGTTTCTTAAAAAACTATGCGGGTGCGGTAGTGATTGTATCTCACGATAAGATGTTTTTGGATAATGTGACTAATCGTACGATAGAGATTTCTTTGGGACGTATTTATGATTACCCTAAGCCGTATTCTCAATATTTAGTCTTGCGTAAAGAAATACGTGATCAACAACTGGCATCTCAAAAAAACCAACAGAAACAGATTGAACAAACAGAGAAGTTGATTGAGAAGTTTCGGGCTAAAGCCTCAAAAGCTACTATGGCACAATCCCTCATTAAGAAGTTGGATCGTATGGATCGCATTGAGGTGGATGAAGATGATAATAGTGTGATGGCCTTAAACTTTCCAGTATCTGTTACACCAGGAAAAGTAGTGATAGAAGCCGAAGAAGTGGCGAAGAACTATGGAGAAAAAAGGGTGCTTACTGGAGTGGATCTTCTTGTAGAACGCGATACAAAAACCGCCTTTGTAGGGCAGAACGGACAGGGTAAATCTACGCTTGCAAAAATTATTGTAGGAGAGTTAGAACATCAAGGGCATTTAAAGTTAGGTCACAATGTACAGATAGGATATTTTGCTCAAAACCAAGCCGAATATCTAGACGGAAGCAAGACGGTAGAGGAAACGATGATTGATGCCGCAGACGAAAAAACGCGGCCGCTGGTTCGTAATATTTTAGGATCTTTCCTGTTTAGAGGAGAAGAAGTAGATAAATATGTCCGTGTGCTTTCGGGAGGAGAACGCAACAGGTTAGCGCTCGCAAAAATGATGTTGCAGCCTTTTAATGTGCTCGTGATGGATGAACCTACGAATCACCTGGATATTAAGTCTAAAAATGTGCTCAAGGATAGCCTCAACCGTTTTGGAGGGACCTTGATTGTGGTCTCTCACGATCGTGATTTTTTACAAGGTCTTACAGATCGTGTGTATGAATTTAAGGATCATAAAATCAAAGAATATCTAGGGGATATAGACTATTATCTCGAACAACGTGCGGTAGATAGCTTACGCGAAATAGAGAAAAAAGACAAAGTCAAGACGGTAAAAACACCAGAAGTGACGGAGACTAAAAAGTCTTACGAAGACCAGAAAAAACTCAAATCTCTAAATAATAAACTCAGTAAGGTAGAATCTCAGATAAATAAATTAGAGAAAGAGATTAAAGAAATAGACGTAGAACTCGCTGTAAACTATGACCAGACAGTTGCTCAACCTAACTTTTTTGACAATTATCAAGGTAAAAAGAAGGAGTTAGAAGCTTGCATGGAGCAGTGGGAGAAGGTCACGGAAGAATTAGATGGTTTAGGGTAGTATTAACGGGCTTTCGCGAAAGCATAAAAACGGGTTTGCGTTCTATACATATTATATAATCACGCTCCTCTTTTATGACAACCTTAACATCCCATAAACCTGCGGTAGATTAGCTTTGTAGCTTGTATACAAATACTAACCAAACCAAAAGTAATTTGATGCGTAAATTTATTCTTTCCCTATTGGGTCTTGGGCTTATTGTAGCTTCTTATTTTGCCTCACAGTATATTATAAGTAGCAATCAACGAGAGCGTCCTAAGCCTAAAAAAGTAATTAAAACCGTTTTTGTAGAAGAGGTAGAAAACGGCACGGTGCCTATAGAAATAGCTGCGCAGGGAAATCTAGTAGCTCAAAAACGACTGGAATTATATACCGAAGTACAAGGTATTCTTAAAACAGGATCTAAACTTTTTAAACCTGGCCAAGAATTTAGAAAAGGACAAACCTTACTTAGTCTAGATGCTGCTGAGTTCTTTGCTTCTGTACAATCGCAAAAAAGTGCACTCTACAATCAATTAACGGCTATTATGCCAGATTTGAGATTGGATTATCCAGAAGCTTTTGATAAATGGCAAGCCTATCTCAGTAATTTTGATGTAGATAAAGCAATTGCTCCATTACCCGCTTTTGACAGTGAACGTGAAGGTTATTTTATTACAGGCAACAATATACAGTCTGCATATTTTAATATAAAAAATCTAGAACAACGACTCGGCAAATATCGAGTAAGTGCTCCATTTAATGGCATCTTAACAGAAGCTTTAGTGACAGAAGGGACTTTAGTACGCGCAGGGCAAAAACTAGGTGAATTTATTGATGCCAGTAAATACGAATTAGAAGTAGCGATTCCTAAAACCTATGCAGATCTTCTGAAAGTAGGTAATGAAGTAAAACTTGCTGCGGCAGATCAAAATAAAGAATATACGGGTAAGGTAACACGAGTTAATGGTAATATAGACCAGGCTTCACAAACCATAAACGCATATATTGAGGTAAAAGGAGAAGGTTTGAGAGAAGGGGTGTTTCTAGAGGCCGTCTTAAAAGCCAAAGAAGAATATGAAGCCATTTCCATTCCAAGAGGCTTATTGCAACCTAATGACCAACTCTTCACGCTACGAGATTCTATTCTAGAGGTAATTGATGTGAAGCCCGTCTATTTTTCGGAGAAACAAGTAGTGGTTAAAGGGATTCCTAATGGGACTAGAATTGTTAGTAAACCCGTTCCTGGAGCTTATGCGGGAATGCTAGTTAAGGTCTATCAGGCTAAGGATTCTTCACAAGAGCAAGCAGAATAGGATGCGAAAGATTATTGAATATTTTATAAAGTATCACGTCGCAGTAAATGTGATTGTATTGATGTTTGTGGTTTTTGGAATTTTTGGAGCCTTGTCTCTCAAGTCTTCCTTTTTCCCTTTAGTAGATTCTAGCAATATTAATATAGCAGTGACCTATCCCGGTGCTTCCCCTCAGGAAGTAGAAGAAGGAATTGTACTCAAAATAGAAGATAATCTCAAAGGATTAGATGGTGTGCAACGTGTTACGTCTACATCTCTTGAGAATAGCGGGAATATTAATGTAGAGATAGAGAAGGGCAAGGATATAGACTTTATGCTCTTAGAAATAAAAAATGCGGTAGATCGTGTTCCTTCTTTTCCAGTAGGTATGGAGCCACTAGTAGTGGCTAAGCAAGAAGCGGTACGGCAAACCATTACCTTCTCCATAAGTGGAGAAAATATCTCGCTGGCTACGCTTAAACAAATAGGGCGTCAGGTTGAAAATGATTTAAGAGGGATAGAAGGAATTTCACAAATAAACGTTTCTGGCTATCCTGCCGAAGAAATAGAGATTGCGGTAAACGAAAACAGCTTGCTGGCTTATGATTTATCCTTTGCC
>JALZVV010000017.1 GCA_023299935.1 Dokdonia sp. | reverse complement strand
AAAAATTCGATACCATTAATCTTAGGCATATTTAAATCTAGGAAGAGTATGTCTGGCAAAACAGTATTGTTTTTTAAAATAGCTAATGCCTCTTCCCCATTTTTTGCCTCTATAAGTTCGTGATTCATTTCAAGTGAAGAAATCGCTCGTTTGAGCTTCATCACCTCTATGGTGTCATCTTCTATTAATAATACTCTTAGTTTGTTGGTGACCAAAACTGTTTATTTATTGTTCACAAATATCATCAAATAAGGGCGTAGATACCGTTTAAGTTAGATGGAATACCAATTTAGTGTAGACCAGTGGCAGTTAAGTGTAGACCAATGGTATTACAGTGTTTCTATTTTCTCCAGAATACCTTGTGCAAATACTCCTGCACTTTCTGGAGCATTGCGCACCCAGAGTTCTGGTTCTATAATTTCTAATTCCCCCAATAAGATACCGCCACCATCATCCCATAGGATATCTGCACGGCCATAAACAGGTAAGCTAGGACAGGATGTAAAACACGCTTGCGCGAAAGCAATCTCCTCCTCACTAGGCTCATAGGGATGTACCGTTCCACCCCAATCATCCTGTACACGATAGTCTCCAGCCTTTGCCTTTTTAAGAATCGCATGAGTGTACTCCCCATTAAAAATCATTAGAGATGCCTCACCGCGCGTAGCAATACTTTTAATAAAAGGTTGGATAAGCATATCACGCTCTGCGACTAATTCTTTAAACAAGACTTCATAATTAGCCCGCTCAGATTGTAATACTTTATGGGTATGGAAAGCACCACCTGCAATCGCTGGTTTAATCACCACATCGCTCCATCCTCTTGCTTCACAAACCGCTTCTATAGTTTGATAAGCTCCTGTATCTACATAAACCGTAGGCACAATAGCAATGTCTTTTTTCTCCAAATCTAGTAAATAGTGCTTATCGATATTCCATTGCACCAGTTCATAGGAATTGATAAGCTGTGTTTGTGTTTTGACACTTTCCATCCAAACTGAAAATTCTTCAAAACGCTCAAAATAATCCCAGATGGTTCTAAACACAACAGCCCTAGTTTGAGACCAATCATAATCTGGATTATCCCAATACGTAACTGTAACACTATACCCTTTAGCCTCTAGCGCATCTACAATAAGTTTGCGTTCCAAAAGGATATTAGCTGTGTACTCATTTCCTGGAGTTGGATTGAGATAAGCCTGCTGGGTGAGTATGGTGAGGTCAGTCATGGGTTAATGGGTGAATGAATTAATGATTTAATGGGTTAATGATACAAAAATAGTCATTTAGACAGCTTGCAGGATGAAACACTAGGTCATCAGAGAGGGATGAGATGACTAGCCGTCGTCATACTGAACTCGTTTCAGGGTCCCATCACCTGAGCAGCCTGTGTGATTCTGAAACAAGTTCAGAATGATGGAAGGAACAGACTGCAACGTCATGCTGAACTCGTTTCAGCATCCCACTAGAAAAGAATGTTTCATTTAATTAACTATTAAATTATATTGCAAGACCTAGGAAAATATCTTGTAAAGACTTGATAAATCATAAAACTGTAGCGTATAATATCTAGCCAGACGCTCAACTTGTGTGATTCTGAAACAAGTTCAGAATGACGGTTAGAATTTTCTGTCTGGATGAAATAATTCCATATTCATACTGGGTTTTACCTCATCTATAATTTCTTGAACGAGCTTACCCGTACTCGGTCCTAAACTCCAACCCATCATCGCGTGACCTGTCGCAATGGTCAAGTTTTTACATTTTGAGCTTTTCCCTATGTACGGCATACCATCTGGAGATACGGGCCGCAAGCCAGACGCGGCCTCTGCCTTTTCTTTTGTGCTAAGGTTAACCCCAGGAAAATAATTTTGAACGCCTTCTGCTATGGCTTCTACTCGGTTTTTATTAATGTTATGATTTATTCCAGCAATTTCCATCGTTCCAGCAAAACGGGTAAATCCATTCATAGGAGTAATGGCAACTTTAGCCTCAGCAAGGATAGAAGGATAGGTAATTCCTGTGGGGCTTTGGGTCTGTATACGATAGCCTTTTCCTGCTTGAAGAAGGAGATTGATGTTAAGCTTTCGCGAAAGCGCCTGCGTCCAACTTCCTGCTGCCAGCACCACCTCATCTGGAGTGAATTGGGTTTTGTTCGTTTTTACCAAAGTAATATTTCCTTTATCCACGCCCAGATCTACGACCTTTTCTTCTTGCCTGATGACCACACCAGCGCTGACGAGGTAGGTTTTGAGTTCGCTCATAAATTCGCCAGGCGTTGTGTGGTGGTCACATTCAAAATAGGTGCCCCCAGCAATATCCAGTTGCGCCTCTGGCATAAGCTGTTGGATTTCCTGTGCGCTATGCATTCGCGCCACGAGCCCTTCTTGTTGAGCAATATCTACAAGATGACCCTCTTCTTCCAGCATATGTTGCGTCTTACACAGCATAAAAAGTCCTTTTTTCTCTAGCTGAAATTTGAAGCCTTCTTCTTGCTTAATTTCATTGTATAAATCACGGCCTAGCACAGCAATCTCCTTCATAATAGGGATCGCTTTATCTACCTTAGCCTGTTTACACGAGTTATTAAAGGCCCAAGACCATTTTAAAAACTGAAGATCTAGTCTAGGCTTTATATACAGCGGACTCTTATCACTAAACATCCATTTCAAACCTTGTTTCATGACACCCGGTGCCGCCAGCGGAATGAGATGGCTAGGCGCCAGATATCCTGCATTTACATAACTAGCCCCACCATCCATTTTAGACTGGTCTATTACAGTGACTTGATGCCCCGATTTATGAAGATAATAGGCACAACTTAATCCTATAATTCCGCCGCCTATGACGATGCAATGTTTCAATGGTTTAATGGTTTAATGGTTTAATGGTTTAATGGAGACTACCGTTTTACATTTTTTCTTGCAACAGACATCACTTTTGAAATTTCGACAGCTTCCGAAATAAAATCTTTAAGTTCTTCGTTGGATGCCATTTTTGTGTCGCGAAGCATTTCAAGCCAAAATACAGTTTCGTCTGCCTCTTCTACAACTATGGACATTTTAGCATAAAATTCTCTAGAAGATCTTGCAATACAAGCCGCTCTATAATTTGCCGCTGTTGAGCTCACAGAGCGAATCAACTGTTTACCAATAATTCTGGAAGAATCTGTTTTTTTCATTTTATCATAAAACACAACTATAGCCACCGCCAATGCTTTTGTTCTAGATTTAAACTGTTCAATAAATTCAGCCTTCTCCATTTTAATGTATACTTAATTCCTTTAATCGCTCATTCAATCATTGGTTCATTCAATCATTAAACCATTGATTCATTCGCTATTTATATCACCGAGAACCCAAAAGCATACGGATCATCCTCATCAATAGTTATCACATTATGCCCATAAATACGAGCCCATCCTTTTATGCTAGGAATCATCGCAGTATAGCTACCTAAAGATATTGCTTTTTCTACTTTGCCAGTAAATTTAGATCCTATAAAGCTCTCGTGTATGTACTCATCACCTACTGCAAGTTTTCCTTTTGCAAATAGTTGTGCTAACCTGGCTGAAGTTCCTGTACCGCACGGGCTGCGATCTATAGCTTTGTCTCCATAAAAAACGGCATTGCGACCATCTGATTTGGGGTCAATAGGATTGCCCGTCCAGAGCATATGGGTAACATCTCTTATGGTATCGTTTTCTGGGTGTACAAATTGGTTCGGATATTTCTCATTAATGCGTTCTCGTACAATCTGACTAAACTGTATAATCTGACTAGCCGTAAAATCGTGCACTCCAGAAAAATGTTCCTGCGGATCTACAATTGCATAAAAGTTTCCGCCATAGGCCACATCAAAAGTAATCTCTCCTAGCTCAGGACAATCTACACTCAATCCTTGGGCAGCTAGGTAACTGGTGACATTGGTTAATTTCACCCAATTCACCTTGTTGCCTGTTTGCTGATAATCTATTTCCACCAAACCGGCTGGGGCTTCCATACGGATTTTGCCTGGTGTTTTGGGAGTAATAATTCCTTCTTCTAAGGCGATAGTGATTGTTCCTATAGTCCCATGACCACACATAGGCAAACAGCCGGAGGTTTCTATAAACAGTACCGCAAAATCATTTTGCGCATCGTGAGGAGGATATAAAATCGTACCGCTCATCATATCGTGACCCCGAGGCTCAAACATTAAGCCTTTGCGTATCCAGTCATACTCTTTTAAAAAATGCTGACGCTTCTCACTCATCGTTTTACCAACAAGCTCTGGTCCTCCAGCTTTTACTAGGCGAACGGGGTTCCCACAGGTGTGTGCGTCTATACAGGTGAAGGTGTGTTTCAATGTTCAATGATTTAATTAGATATTGAAAATAATGGTTTAATGTATTTATCTGGCTTTATTGGTGTTGGAATAATAGAATAATTCATCTTGTACTTCTTATTTCGGAGATTTCGATACAATTTTCGCAAAAGCGAAAATCACTCAATCACCTTTAATAGTTCTACTCTTTTTTAGTTCAAAAATCAACAATCAACAATCTCCAATCGTTAATCTCTATTTCTCTCAATCCACTCCTTCACTCTTTTCTCCAAAATATCCAGCGTCACCGTTCCTTGTTCGAGAATACGCTCATGAAATTCTCGTATATCAAATTTTTCTCCTAAAGTGGCTTCTGCTTCCTTGCGGAGTTCGCGTATTTTTAGTTCGCCTATTTTATAGGATAATGCTTGTCCCGGCCAGGAGATATAGCGATCTGTTTCTGTGTTTACTTCGTGCAAAGAAAGTGCGGTATTAGACGCCATATAATCTACTACTTCTTGTCGAGTCCAGCCTTTGGCGTGAATTCCAGTATCTACCACCAGACGGCAGGCCCGCCACATCTCATAGGTCAATTGGCCAAAACGTTCATAAGGCGTGGTATACATTCCCATTTCGGCGGCGAGAAATTCGGTGTAAAGACCCCATCCTTCACCATAGGCAGATAAGTACATGTTCTTTCGAAATTGCGGAATACTATCACCTAATTCATTATTGAGACTGCCTTGTAAGTGATGCCCAGGTACCGCTTCGTGAACGGTTAGTGACGGCAAGGTATATAATGGCCTACTGGGTAAATCATAAGTATTCACCCAATAATAACCTGGCTCTGTACTGTTTTTACTCGTACCTACGTAGCGGCCTCCAGTGTACTTGGGTGCAATCGCATCAGGTACGGGAGCAACGCCGTAAGGTTTTCGCGGCAGCGTTTTAAAAAATCTCGGTAGTTGAGCATCTGCGCGTTTTGCCATGTCGCGAGCGTGCATTAAGAGTTCTTTGGGGGTTTTAGCATAAAACTGCTCATCAGTACGCAGGAATTGCAGAAAATCTGCAAAGGAACCTGTAAAACCGACTTCTTTAATGATCTTTTGCATCTCTGCACGAATACGGGCAACTTCACTCAGTCCTTTGCTATGAATCTCATCTGCAGTGAGGTCTAGTGTTGTATAATAGTCTATACAATTTTGATAATAGGCTTTGCCATTAGGAGTTTCAGAGACCCCAATAGTTGTTCTAGTTTTGGGCAAATATTCTTTCTCAAAAAAGGTTTTTACGCGCTCAAAAGAAGGTATTACACTTTTTTCTATTGCCTTTTTTGCTGCTTTTAGTACCGAGTCCTTTTGCTGTTCTGTTAGGCTGCTTAGCAAATTTTTAAAGGGTCCATAATAAAAACTATCCTCATAATTTGCTACAAGATGGCTATCGTAGGTACTTTCATATCCGTTAAAAATAACTCTGGGCTGAGATACCCCTTTTTCCAATCCTTCGCGTAATAAAGGCAAGTATTGATCAACCTGCTGCGGCAAGGCATTGAGTCTATTTATATAGCTTACAGCTTGTCTATAATTGCCAATGGGTCGAACCATATAGTTCCAACTGCTATGAAAACCTGAATCAGAAAGCAGCGGATTAAGATATCGTTCGTAAGCCGCATAATCAATAGTTTCTTGCAATTTGAATTGCATCAACTCTAGCGAAATTCCATCTGTTTCTGATAAGTTCTTGGTAGTAAAGGATTCGAGTTTTTTGAGTTGCGCTTTCGCGAAAGCAGCCTCTTTCTCAAAATATCCCCTTGAAAATAAACCCATTGGGTATTCACTGTGGTCATAGCCTTTATGACTCTCAATAGCATCAATGATAGTGGTGAGTTGCTTGTTTGGTTTTTGGGCGTGTGTTACTAATACAGTAAAGATGCTGAACACGAAAAGTATGATCTTTTTCATTTTAGTCTTTTATAAATCGATGGTTTCGATACATTTATCAAATATTTAATTCAAACGGTCAATCCACTGCTTCAATTCGAAATCGTATAGTTTCCTAGATTCACGTAGTTGTTTTTTCGAAATCTGTTTCCAACCGCATTGGTAATTGTATATCCAATTTATTTTTTGGTCCAAGCTTTGAAAAAAATGAATTTCTGCCCACTCCTTTTCTTTAGAATCTTCAGGATATCCAATAGACTCATACCATACAACATTATTTACGTACAAAGGGAATTCTAATTTTGATGGTGGATTATTTTTCAATCTATCTTTTAAATAATACTGCACTTGCTCTTCTAATCCTACTGGAATATTTTGCAAACTTCGATATAGGCTTGTAAGAACTATTCCAGAAATATCTTCTGGATGTACTATACCACGATTTTCAAAAAATACCGATAGTCTGGACTTGCCCCAAAGACCCCAGGAGTTTCTTATATTACCAAGCCTCGAGAAGAATTGTGTATAAACATCGAATTCACTCTTTGAGAATTCGATTACTTTGGGCAAATCATTTGGTCGAATTCGATTTTTAAGCTCTTTAATTGCATCCTTTAAGTCTTTAGGAATATATATTCCATCAATTGAATCTTGCTCTATCCTATTGGTTATTTCAGCATTCCTCTTTACCGAAAGGCTAATTTGCTTTTCGATTATATCTTTCAAACAGAGATGCTTATTTTGAATCTTATTAAAGGTGTATTCTGTAATAATTCTCTCTAATCGATAAAGATTCAATTTTGTCTGTCTCTCCTTTTTAATAAAATCAATTATTGGAATGAGGTCTTGATTATTTATTATTCTGAATTCATTGAGATTGATTTCATTTCTAGTAAGCCAGTCCTTTTCTGAAATCAAATCATAAACTTTGATTTTTTTGAGGTCCTTTTTAGGAATCTCTTGAATTATTTCATCTGAAAGAATCTCAATAAAAAGCGGAGTACAGAAGCTTTCATCTTGGCTCGTCAAGCAAGAAAAATTTAAAAATAAGAAAACACACCAACTGAATTTCATACAATATTCCGGTCTATTTTAAAAATTTTGGCAATAGCTCTTGAGGAAATCCTTGATAGCTAAACGGTCTTACCCATCGTTTTATCGCTTGGTTTCCTACTGCGGTAAATCGGCTATCAGTACTCGCAGGATACGGTCCTCCGTGTGTCATCGCATCTACCACCGCCACTCCTGTAGGCACACCGTTAAATACGATACGACCCACACGGTCTTGCAAGGCTTCTACTATAGGCCTTAATCGCTCATAATCTTCGGGCTCTGCGAGTATCGTTCCTGTAAGCTGTCCTTCCATCTGTTGTATAATTGCTACTAATTGGGCTTCATCTTCACATTGTACTACGAGCGAGAAGGGACCAAATACTTCCTGATGCAACTTGGTGTTTTTTAGAAAAGCGGCTCCTGGTACCGTTGCAATTTTTGCTTGTGCAAAAGCGGGCTCAGTAACCCCTTGATAGCTGGCCACGAGTTGTATTTCCTTTTGAGCAAGCACTTCTTCGCCCATCGCTTCATACGCTTTGTGAATATTAGGGTGTAGCATACAAAACGAATCTATACTCGCAGTTTTTGCTCCTAAATCATTTACAAATACTGCCATTTCTGGACTCGCAACTCCTAGAATTAATCCAGGGTTTGTACAAAACTGACCAACACCTAGCGTAATCGAATCTGCATACGTTTGCGCAATATCTGAACCTCTATTTTCTAGTGCATTTTGCGTGATAATAACCGGATTAATACTCCCCATTTCTGCAAAAACAGGTATGGGTTCCTTGCGTTGTCCTGCCAAATCGTAGAGGGCACGACCGCCACGTATACTACCTGTAAAACCAACAGCTTTTACTTTAGGGTGCTGCACCAATTGCACACCCACTTCAATTCCGGAACTATTTAAATTCGAGAAAACACCTTCCGGCATTCCCGTGTCTCGGGCAGCTTTTACAATCGCTCCCGCCACAAGTTCGCCGGTTCCTGCGTGCATAGGGTGTGATTTTACAATCACAGGGCATCCCGCAGCCAGTGCGCTTGCCGTATCACCACCAGCGGTAGAATACGCCAGCGGAAAATTACTTGCCCCAAAAACTACTACTGGCCCTAAAGGAATGCTCAGTTGTTTTAACTCATTATGCTCACCAGAAACGGTCGGGTTACGCCAGTCTTCTTTTTGAATTAAATCTGCAAACATACGTAGTTGACCAAGGGTACGACCACACTCACCTTTTGCTCGCCCTTCTGGCAGGCCTGTTTCTGACATATAGGTTTCAAAAAGGGTGTCACCCAAAGCCTCAATCTCGTTAGCTATCGCATGTATAAAAGCCGCTCGTTGTACTCCTGGTGTCGCACGATACTCCTGGAAAGCAGTATGCGCCAAGGATATGGCGGTTTTAATTTCTTGCGTACTAGCTTCGTAATACTTGTGTTCGTTATCAATATTTTTTTTAGGATTGAAGGTGTGATAGGTCGTATTGCCTGTTGCACTGCGTGTGTATCCTATGTGATTTTTTCCTGTGATCATTTAAGTAATGATTTAGTGGGTTAATGAGATAATGATTTAATGAGATAATGATTTAATGGGATAATGATTCCAAATGTTTTGCCACATCAACAGGTTTATGAATTCGTTTTTGTGAAATTGGATATTTCTCGTGTAATGCTTCTGGTCGTATAGGTCTTTGCTGAAAATCGCCACCACAGTTGGGGCATACCTGATTAAGAATATTCTCTACACAATCTTTACAAAAGGTGCACTCAAAGGTGCATATAAAAGCCTCTTTAGAATCGTAAGGAAGATCCTTATCACAATGCTCACAATTGGGTCGTATTTCTAGCATCTATTTTTTGTGGTCTGTTGTTTATTTTGTCAATCTGCGCTTGTACAAGACGCCTAGATTAGTTCATATACCCTTCGACAAGCTCAGGGTGACTCAGCTTAAATTCTTATACTCTGGCAGAATGGGTCTCGTGGCAATTCCTTTTGTAATGACATCTAGGACGTGTGCTCTTTCTGCTCCGGCTAAAGGCAGTCTTGGAGGACGCACTTGCTCTGTACCGATACCCGTATGCACTTCTGCTAGTTTTATGTTTTGTACTAATTTCGGGTTTATATCTAACTCTAGCAAAGGAAGGAACCAACGATATATCTCGATCGCTTCTTTAATTCGACCAACACGTTGTAGTTCATAAATAGCAACTGTCTCTGCTGGGAAAGCGCAGACTAATCCGGCAATCCAACCATCTGCTCCCATCAATAATGACTCTAATGCCAGTGTATCAACACCGGTTAATATTTTAAGTCGATCCCCAAACGCACTTTTAATCCGGGTGACATTAGAAATATCGCGTGTACTCTCTTTTACTGCTTTAATATTGTCATATTGCAATAATTCATTCAACATCTCTAGCGTGACATTGATTTTATAATCGATAGGGTTATTATAGAGTAAGATTGGTAGGCTTGTATTTCTAGCAACTGCTCCAAAATACGCTACTACTTCTGCATCGCCAGCTTTGTATTGCATAGGAGGAAGCATCATTAATGCACTTGCTCCATCTTCTTCTGCCTTATGCGCCGCGGCAATTGCATTGCGTGTACTACGCTCTGCAATATTCATGAGTACTGGTATTTTGCCAGCTACATTGCGTACTGTTTCTTGGGTGAGGATACTCTTTTCTTCTTCGGTTAAGGTGCTTGCTTCTCCTAGACTCCCACCTAAAACTAGTCCGTGCACCCCTGCATCTAATTGTGCTTGTACATTAACAAAAAACATATCCAGGTCGAGTGTGTCTTCTTTGGTGAATTTGGTTGTTATTGCAGGCATTACACCTTTCCATTGTATGGCCATAAAATTACATTTTGACTAAAGATAAGAATGCTGGCTATTTTATTATAGAGCTTGAAGAAATTTTCTTTAATCTACCTCAATTGGTTTACATAAGGCACCAAGAAGAAATTGAATTAAAGAGTCCTAAACGCAATGGATTGCTGATTGTTGATTGTTGATTGTTGATTGTTGATTGTTGATTGTTGATTGTTGATTGTTGATTGTTGATTAAGAAAATACAAAAATCAAAGCACTATTTTGTTCAAAATTCTACGCGTGTTGATCGATCAAAATCATATTTCCATCTGGATCTTGAAGCATACAGCTGCCTTTTCCTGTTGCGGTTTCGTCTACTTCTGTCATTAAAGCAAGTCCATTATTCTTCAAATGTTTTTGAATATCACGAACATCATCAAAAGGCTCAACTTTTTGAGCACTTTCATCCCATCCAGGATTAAAAGTGAGAATATTACCCTCAAACATTCCTTGAAAAAGGCCTACAAGCGCATTACCATTTTTCATAATGAGATACTTATGTTCCAAACTGCCAGCAAATTGCGTGAAGCCAAGGGTTTCATAAAATGATTGTGAAGTTGCAAGATCTTTTACACTAAGACTTGCTGAGAATGCACCGAGTTTCATAAGAATAGGTTTTTTGCTTGTACCTAAAGGTAAGCAGCCTTAGTAAAGTAAGAAAATAAAGTCTATCAACAGGATCACTTCAGTAACAAAAACCAATGTATTTAGCTTCTCTCTTCTTTTTATTCCTAACACTAGAACGATAATGGCAAATAATGGAATAATACAGCCCGTCATCCATCTAAAAGAAAACTTTTCGGATAAGCCTGTATCCCGATTGGCAACCCTGTTTACCTCATTAAATACCAAGGATTTTTCGAAAGACAAGGTATGACCTTCCTTTGTGTCATCACCAAAATCTTCTGAGACTGGAATGCGATATGTTCCTGCCTGGATATGCGTAGCATAATAATAATTACGCCCCGTACTTTGTCTGTTTTCTAGCCTTTTGTATTTTGAATCTACCCGCTCGGTAAGTGTCTCGCTAGAAAATTCAAAATCGGCTAAAATAACCATAGCAATACCTATCATAAGAATCATAAAAACTAATTGAATCTTATTAAATACCGCTTCTTTATCCATTATTAATCTACAATTTGCATTTTCTTAAGTAAGAAACTCGCATTCATATTTTGGCAAACGCCTTTCTTAAGGGTATAATCAAAAAAGAGCTCGTCATCCACAATGCGGGCATCAAAGAAATAGTTCTCTACCGGGATTAATTCACTAGCAGCCTCGGTTAAACTCAAGTCGTGGGTCGCAATTATTCCTGTAGAATTAGACGCTACCAACTTATCTACAAACTTACGTGAGCCTATGGCTTTGTCTGTGCTATTGGTTCCTTTTAAGATTTCATCTAATATAATAAAGTAACGGTCATTCTTAATTTCGTCCACAATAAACTTAAGTCTTTTTAACTCGCTAAAGAAATAACTTTCATCATCAGTAAGGCTGTCTGTGGTGCGCATACTCGTTATCAATTTAATAGGTTGATAGCTCACTTTTTGAGCGGCTAATGGCAATCCCATATTCCCCATCACGATTTGCAAGGCCACACTTCTCAAAAATGTACTTTTCCCTGCCATATTTGCTCCAGTCACAATAAAAAACTGCTCGTCACCTATTACAATATCACTAGGGATAGCCATTTTTGGATCTAATAAAGGATGAACGGCCTCCTTACTATCCAGCGTGTTCCCTTGGCTCATAATCTCCGGATATTGATAAGAAGGGTGATTAAAGGCATAGTTACCCAAACTGTTATAGGCATCAAAAAAAGCAATGGTTTCAAACCAAACAGGCACCTCATCTTTATGGGCGGCTATCCATTTTTCGATTTTATACGATATAAGAATATCTCTAAGGAAAAATCCATTTACAAAAAAGGCAACGAGCACATTATTGCGTTGGTCCAAAGCGTCCAGGAGTTTGGAAAAAGACTTTAGTTTTCCTGAAGTAGCGGCTTCATTGTTAATGATGAGTTCACGTTTTCGCGAAAGCATATCACTATTCATTTCTTGCTTTTCTATACTAGCAATGAGTTTTGAATACTGGTCAAAAGTGCTTTGTACTTTACTGGCTTTACTAGCCAATTTACCAACCTTTTTCATAAAACGCCCAGAAATCAAAAGCCCTAAAAGAAACAACGCAAACACGACAAATCCAGATATCAACTGAAAATAGTAGGCTACAAAAGATAGTATCGTAATTGCCGAAAAGCCATAAGAAATTAGCTTAGAAAAAGAAGGTGTAAAGCTAGAATATTCCCTAAGCCAACGGGATACATCACTCGCAGAAGCTTCTGTTTTTACTAAGGTCGCAATAGCATAAAACTGTTGCCTCCATACCGCAAGGGTACTTAACTCTTTTATGGCTTCTTGCTTTTCTAAAATATTGCTGATATCATTTGCAAGGAACTGGTTTGCCAGTACATCTGTCCCGCTATTGAGTGCCGTACGGTTTGCGTATTGAAAAAAAGACCCTCTCCCGAACAAATCTATATCTTGACTATATGCATGCAGAGCGTCATTATAAGAAGCCCCATCAGGCAGATCGTGAAAATCGCGTTCTAATACACGAATTTCCTTCTCGTTATAATCTACAAGTGCCTGCGCTAGGTTTTTCTGGTATCGCAATTGTGTATGTCGTGTTACTAAAAATAGAAATAATGCTATCCCTAGCAATACAGATGGAATCATCCAAGTTATATTCCCCCATAATACATAGACCATAAAAGCAATAGCCAGAAATACCACTAGCCTAATGGTACTAGAAACATTGAGTTTCTTTTTTACCATAGCAAGCTCTTCTTTATGCTGCTCTAGTTGTTGGGTATAAAATGTTTGAGGCGTTATGTTCATACAAGGATTAGCTACAGTTAAAAATACTCACTTATTAGTTTGAGTTGCAATTTACAATTGATCTAGCTCTGCCCGAAGTTTTTTAGTCATTTTTGACACTACTAAATCATAAGAATGATCTATTAACTCAATGATGAGTTTAGGAGAAACTTCCTGCACGACAATAGTATTCCAATGCAGCTTATTCATATGAAAAGCTCCTGTAATAGATCCATCATACTCTTCACGAAGTTGTGCAGAGCGTTCTGGATCACATTTTAAATTTACCGTGAGTGGCACATTGTCCAAGCCTGTTAAGGCAAACATCTTTCCCACGACTTTAAAAACCAAGGTCGTCTCATTAAAAGGGAAAGACTCTGTCACTCCTTTTTTTGCCAAACAATATTCTCTAAGCGCCTCTATATGCATATTACTTAACAAGATAAGCCACAAGAGGTTGCGAACCATCATACAGTATCAATCTACTCGTTTTAGCATTGCTCCTTATACTAAAAGACACTTTCTCTCCCTTAGTTGTTCCCTTTACCTCTCTTTGTATACCATCATCAAAAGTATATATCAAAGTTTCTTTAGGCTGGAATGCAATGGTAAAGTCTATCCCTTTCTTCAAATCCTTAGATTTTATCAGGCCGCTTTGAGTGTTTAAATCCACAAGTTCCAAGGTTTCTGGAACAATAAGTGGCCAGCTTGCAAAAGTGGTTTTAGAAATAGAGCCATCTATATAAGCATCATCAAAAACTGCAGGATAGTGGCTTTTGATAAAGTGTTTGGGATCTACATTGTAAAAAGCATAAGAAGGTTCTTTTTTAAAACCATCGAGATACCTTCCTGCTCCCCAAGTGGGATCCATAATGATTGGTTTATCCTGGATTATAGCTATAATCCACATATGGTTTTTTTCAAAAGATCTGCCTATATCTACAACATCTCTTTTTACATCGCCACGCACGACATAGGAATTAATGCCTAATTCCTCACAAATACGTTCTAGAGCAAGTGCATATCCTTCACAAACGGCCCTTTTGCCATAGATTGTTCTACTTATGATTTCCTCTCTAGTACTGACCAGTTTTTCATCTCGCTCTGCTAGAATTCTATATTGAAACTGATAGGTTTTATACTCTTCTGGATCGTAGGCTATATTGTGTATTATCCAAGTGTAAGCCGCTCTTAATTGATCAAGGGGTTCTGAGAAGTCTTTCTTGATCTGGTCTGAAACCTCTTGAGTTGTGCGCAGTTGATCTGAATAAAATATAGCAGTAGCATCTACCGTACTAAAATCACGTTCTTGGGACCACAGGGAACCAAAGCATATGTACATCAAGCAACTAGTCAGTACAAACCTCATTTAACTATGTATTTTGGGTTGTTCTTTATTGTCCATTTGTAGTCCAGAATAATCCAATTTCCATCCTATAGTTTCGACAACTTTCTCCATTAAATGGGTGGTTTCTAAAGCCTGTTTTCTTGCTTCTTGGTAGAGTCCGCTTTCTGGAACCTTATCAATAATATGTTGTTTTGCTTCCGAATTAATTTCGGTAAGGTCTGTACTTGTAAATGGATTTGCCCAGCCTTTTTTCTTATCGTAATACCTAAAGTCAGTATCTATAGAAATAATCTTAGGTTCTGGAAAAGCATATAAACGTATCGTCTTATTATGGTCATCTGCTTCCATCTTCACCTGAGTAAGATCAAAACCTATGTGCGCTTTGGCATCAATTAAGACAATAGCTTTTTTAGTCCCTTTGAGCTTATCCATCCATTTTGTTTTGAGGCTTTCGTAGTGATAGATTTCGGCAAAATCACCTTCTACAGTTATCAATTTACAAACCGCACGAATACGTTCCATCAATACCATAGATTGTGCGCTAGTATGTGATTTTTCATTTTTTCGCGCAAAGCGTTCATATAAAAAATAGGCAATAATACCTCCTATCGCTAAGCCTAAAAACAAAAATCCCATAGTGTAAAAATACCAAATTACAGATTGGCATTTCCAAAAGCTATGCCATAGATACTATTCTAGACTATATAACACAGGTTTACTAGGCGTAGCATCATTCTCAAAAGAGGCAATTTGTAGATTGAGCAAATAGCTACCATCCTTGACCTTGTGCGGTACGTAGATCATCTCTGTAATAGTTGCGTCTAGTCTAGGTTGATCCGGCACATTCCAAAAAGCACGGTGAGCCATGAGTTTTCCTCCATCCTTTTCTGGATCTACACTAGGCAAGTCTATAAGCAAATGTTTTACCCCTATTTCTCTTAAATGCTTCATAGCCGCTTCTGCCATAAAAGGCCAACCTTCATTAGACCATTGTCTTGTTTTTTTATCTCGAGTGTTAGGGATCGTACGAATCACCAAGGCCTCTGGCTTTTTATCCTGTAATGCATATTGCATTTGCTTGCGCGAAATAACCAACTCTTCTCCCCTCACCTCTGGCGCTACGGTAATTAGTTCTGCCGTAAAAAAGAACTGAGTGAGCACCTTATTAATACTGTGTACCTTCTTAGTAATATGCCCTACAGTTTCTGTATGGGTTCCATGTGCATGCGGATTAAAGGTAATAGTGTTAAAATTGACATCACCGCCTTGGGCTACATTGCCTACCCAATTTTCGATTTGAACGGGTTCAATAGCCAGCGGGTCAATATACCAAGCCAGCGGATTTTTAACCGCGCTCAAGGGAATAGATATATCAATAGCTTTAGATAAGTCTACAATAAAGGTATTTCTATTATGTGTGATCGTTGCTTTCATTGAAGACCTAAGTTAACCAAAAATAAATCTGATGCAATACCATCGCTTAAGAATTTTCCTTTTTTAGTCACGGTAAGATTATCTTGCTCCAAAAACAGGAAACCATCCTCTAGATGTGTTGCTGCTTGTTTAAGGAGGTAGCTATAATAGGTATCCCCAAACTGTTCCTTTACTAGTTGCAAAGAAGCTCCCTTAGCTGTTCTCAAGCTGGTCATCACATACTCATTATACCGATCTGTAGTCGTGAGTTGCTCTACTTCTTTAGGCAGCACTTCATCGTTTATGGACTTAATATATTTAGGATTGTTGCTCACATTCCAAGCGCGACGCTTACCGTCATAACTATGTGCTCCAGGGCCAATACCTATATAATTTTTTCCTTCCCAATAGGCTGTATTATTACGAGAATGGTAACCTGCTTTTCCAAAATTGCTAAACTCATAATTCTCATATCCTGCGGCTTCCAAGCGTTCTACAAGTATGGCATGATGCTCCTGAGCAACTTCATCCTGAACCGGGGCGATGATCCCCTTTTTAATAAATTTGTCTAAAGCAGTTTTTGGCTCTACAGTTAAGGCATAAGCAGATATGTGTGGAATTTCTAAAGATAAGGCCTTGCTTATATTTTCTTCCCAGCGCGCATTGCTCATTCCCGGTATGCCATAAATAAGGTCTAAGGAAAGGTTTTGAAAATGCGCTTGGGCAAGCCTAATACAATCTACCGCTTCTTGTGCATTGTGTGCTCGGTTCATCAGTTTCAAATCTTCTTCAAAAAAGGACTGCACACCAATACTCAAACGATTAATACGTGAATGATGTAATGATTTAATTTTCTCTTTAGTAAGATCGTCCGGATTTGCCTCAAGGGTAATTTCTGGATGATCACTCACCGTATAATGTGTAAACACCGCCTCAATAAGGGCATTAATTTCTGAAGTCTCTAAAACCGAAGGTGTTCCGCCCCCAAAATAGATACAGTCTACAACTTCAGTAGTAAACTCGGCTTTACGCATTTCAAGTTCTGTGAGCAAAGCGTTTATCATGGCCTCTTTTTTACCCATAGCCGTAGAGAAGTGAAAATCACAGTAATGACAGGCCTGCTTGCAAAAAGGGATATGTATGTAGATTGATGACAAATGTTGAGTGTTGAGTGTTGAGTGTTGAGTGTTGAGTGTTGAGTGTTGAGTGTTGAGTGTTGAGTGTTGAGTGTTGAGTGTTGAGTGTTGAGTAAAATTAAATATTGATTTAAACTTATCAAGGCCTAAACCATTAAAATTCTGAACATATTAATTTTTCTCCTATTTCTTCACCCTTTTCTCATTCTGCTTTACAAATGACTCCCAACCGCTATACTGCTTCCCAGTGTCTATTTTTCCTGAATTGTAAAAATGACAAACTGCTGCCGCAAGACCGTCTGTACTATCCAGATTTTTAGGCAAGCTTTTTAATTTTAATAGGGATTGGAGCATTTTTGCCACTTGCTCCTTACTGGCGTTTCCATTACCTGTGATAGCCATTTTAATTTTTTTAGGGAGATACTCGGTAATTGGGATTTCGCGAGATAAACCTGCGGCCATCGCTACTCCTTGTGCCCTGCCTAATTTGAGCATACTCTGCACATTCTTTCCAAAGAAAGGGGCTTCTATCGCAATTTCATCGGGATGATACGTATCAATAAGCTCAATGGTACGTTCAAAAATAAGTTTGAGCTTCACATAATGGTCCTTATGCTTGTTCAATAGTAACTCATTAAGCTGTACAAATTCCATCTTTTTATTCACTACTTTAATCAGTCCAAAACCCATTATAGTCGTGCCGGGGTCAATTCCTAAGATGATTCTTTCTTCTGCCAAGGGTTTTATTGTTATTTTGCTATTGCAAAGGCTCCTTACAAAACTAAGGATTTATTGTTGAGTACAAATTCCATAAAAGAGCAAATACACATTATGTTATATTGCAATATGACTATTTAATGAAATAATGAGTTGGATTCTATTGATCATAATATGCTTGTACGTATTGCTTATAGGAGAATTTGCAGTCGCTTACTGGCGACTACCTAACTATATCCCAAAAGCACAAACTGTACCCTTAGGGTTTAGTATTATTATCCCTTTTAGAAATGAGGCAGTTCATTTACCACAGCTTTTGCAGGCTATCGCGCAAATTAATTACCCCCATGACCATTTTGAAGTACTTCTCATCAATGACGATTCTCAGGATAAATCGGTAGCTATTATAGAAGAGTTTATACAATCCCATCCTCAATTGTCAATAGTATGTCTTCACAATGTGCGCACTTCTGGGTCTCCTAAAAAAGATGCCCTTACTCTGGGCATACAACATTCCAAACACCCGTGGATAGTCACCACAGATGCAGATTGTAGCTTTCCCAACTCGTGGTTACTCACCATTACTCGTTGTATACAAGACAAGAAACCTAAAATGATTGCAGGTCCTGTGACTATTTCGGCAGGCGCACCTCATAGTTTTATGCACGCTTTTGAGCAACTGGACAGCTTAAGCCTACTAGGTGCTACTCTAGGTGGTTTTGGGATGAAAATGCCCTTTATGTGCAATGGCGCAAACCTCATTTATGAAAAAAGCGCTTTTATAGCGCAAGATGGTTTTAAAAACAATACCCATATTGCTAGTGGTGATGACCATTTTTTATTAGAAAAATTTGTCCAGGCGTATCCCAAGCAAGTGCATTACTTAAAATCTACTCATGCAATGGTAACGACACAAGCTCA
>JALZVV010000016.1 GCA_023299935.1 Dokdonia sp. | reverse complement strand
TTAGGAGCACTTACTTTTCAAGCCAATGCCTTATTCTATGATTATGGATATAAAACAGCCATTATTGTGGATCAAGATGATGATGGTGTCAATGAAACTATCCCCAATCGTTTACGAGGCACTAATATTGCTGTGGGTGGAGGCTATTCAAATACCATAGGGAAGCTCGATGTAGAAGGAACAGCTCAGGTCAATGTAGCAGGAGAATTTGACGGCTTTAATGTCTATGGTAAAATAGGGTATGACATAAAAAATCAAGGGCATCTTAGTGCATCTATACTAAGTAATTCTAGACCGGCAAATTATAATCACTTATTAAGCCAGAGCAACTACGTAAATTATATCTGGCATAATGCACCTAATTACAATAATGTCAAGACCAACACGATACAAGGTACTTTTAATTCAAAAAAATGGGCTAATGTAGATGTGTCTGCAACCACCATAAATGACTATGCTTATTTTGGTTTAAATGCAGATTCTTTAGTGACTTCCTTGCAAAGTAGTGAGGCCGTTAATCATCTTAAGATTACCGCAAACAGGGAGTTTACCTATGGTAAATTTGCGCTAGATGCCACCGTAACCGTTCAAAATGTAAGCGGAGCAGAAGGGGTTCTTAATGTTCCAGACCTAGTGACCAGAGGCTCGTTATATTTTACAGATAGACTTTTTAAAAAAGCATTGCTCTTACAAACAGGGGTTACGTTTAACTATTTTACAGAGTACAACCTAAATGCCTATGATCCTGTCCTAGCAGAGTTTTTTGTGCAAAATAGTCAGGAATTTGGGGCGTTCCCACTTGTAGATTTATTTTTTAATATGAAAGTGCGTCAAACACGTATTTTTATAAAAGCAGAACATATAAATAGTGGATTTACAGGTAATGATTTCTTTAGCGCACCTGGATATCCGTATCGGGATTTTAATATTAGATTTGGCTTGGTTTGGAATTTCTTCCTGTAAGCTTCAATTCAAAAATGTAAATAGTAATGATAAAATTACAATCGCTCTTTCTTCTCATTGCAGCAAGTCTTCTCCTATTTTCTTGTAGTCAAGGCGAGAACGCTACTACAAATGAACAACAAAACAATTTTTCTGTCCCTTTTGAAAAATTTGAATTAGATAACGGCTTGATAGTAATCCTGCACAAGGATACTTCAGATCCAGTTGTTGCTGTAGCACTTACCACACACGTAGGTTCTGCGCGTGAAATTACAGGAAGAACAGGCTTCGCGCACCTTTTTGAGCATCTCCTGTTTTTAGAATCAGAGAATCTAGGTAAAGGCGGTCTCGATGCTATGAGTGCGCGTATAGGTGGATCAGGAGCTAATGGCTCTACAAGTCGGGATCGTACAAACTATTTTCAAACGGTACCTAAGGACGCTTTAGAAAAAATGATATGGGCAGAGGCAGATAAGCTGGGGTATTTTATTAATACGGTTACAGATCCAGTATTGTCCAAAGAAAAGCAAGTTGTTAAAAATGAAAAACGCCAGAGCGTAGATAATAGACCGTATGGCCACGTGCAATATGTGGTGGATAAAAATTTATATCCAGAAGGACATCCCTATAGTTGGCAGGTGATTGGTTCTCTAGAGGATTTGCAAAACGCAACACTGCAAGATGTAAAGGATTTCTACAATCGCTGGTATACACCTAACAATACAGTATTAACTATTGCAGGAGATTTTGATACTGCCCAAACCAAGGAATGGGTACATAAGTATTTTGATGAACTAAAGCGAGGTGAGGCAGTGCCTCCACTAGAAAAACAGGCTGTCGCAGTAGCACAAACTAAGAAGTTGTATTTTGAAGATAATTTTGCACGATTGCCGCAACTGGATATGACCTGGCCTACGGTACCTTCTTATGATAAGGATGCCTATGCACTAGATATTTTGAGTAGCTATTTATCCCAAGGTAAAGAAGCACCACTCAATACAGTGCTTGTAGAGGAGAAGCAACTTAGTTCCAGTACAGTGGCTTTTAATTTTGGGTCGGAGTTAGCAGGTCAGTTTAGATTGCAAGTAAGAGCTTTTAGTGGGAAAGATTTAGATGAGGTCAAGATGGGGATTGATAGCGCTTTCGCGAAATTTGAAGCAGAAGGGATTTCTCAATCAGCTTTAGACCGTATAAAAACAAGACAGGAAACACAATTTTATAGCGAACTCTCTAGCGTACTAGGTAAAGGATTTCAGCTAGCACAATATCAGATTTTTGCAGATGACCCTGGATTTGTAGAAAAAGACATTGAAAATATCCTTGCTGTGACTGCTCAAGATGTGATGCGAGTCTATAATACATACATAAAGGACAAGAATTATATCGCAACTAGCTTTGTGCCTCAAGGTCAACCCGCACTTGCCCTAGAGCAATCAGAACTTGCTCAAATTGTAGAAGAAAAGATTGTTAATGGAGCAGAAAGTTCTTTTGATGCTAGTGTTGCCGCTACCTATAAAAATACACCATCGTCTTTTGATCGTACGATTGAGCCGCCGTATGGTAATAGTCCTAAGATGGTAATTCCTCCGGTATGGCAGGAAAAACTAGATTCTGGATTGGAAGTATACGGTATCGAAAATGATGAGGTGCCTCTGGTCAACTTTCAGTTGAGTTTTCGCGGAAGCTTACTTCTAGAATATCCAGAAAAAGTAGGGGTCTCTAATATGCTAGCTCGTTTAATGACTAAAGGAACGGCTACAAAAACAACAGCCGAACTAGAAGAAGCCATCGAGAGTCTAGGAGCAACGATTAATGTCTTTGCCACAGATGAGAATATTGTGGTTGCAGGCAGCACCTTATCTAAAAATTATGATGAAACGCTCGCTCTAGTGGAAGAAATCGTTTTGGAACCCCGCTGGGATGAAGAAGAATTTAATATTCTTAAGCGCAGTGTGACCAGTCAGATAGTACAACAGGAAGCTCAACCCAATACTATTGCTGCAAATGTATATGCCAGGCTTATTTATGGAGATAAGCATATGTTATCGCATAATTTGATTGGAACCCCACAATCTATTATTGCAATTACCATAGATGACCTGAAGGAGTTTTATACAACTAATCTTACGCCATCATTATCTCAACTATACATAGTAGGTGATATTGATCAAAAAAGCGTGGTTAATTCTATGGGGGGTATTAATACTAAAATGGAAGTTAAGGATGTGATGATTCCATCATTTGAGATGCCCGCACGTCCAGAAAAATCTAAGGTATATTTTTATGATGTTCCTGGAGCTAAGCAGTCTGTATTGCGTTTTGGTTATCCAGCACTAGCGGCGACAGCTAAGGATTATTATCCAGTTCGCGTGATGAATTACCGACTAGGAGGAGGAGGTTTTGCTTCCCAGCTTACGCAGCAATTAAGAGAAGGGAAAGGATATACCTATGGGATACGATCTAATTTTGTAGGGACAACCATACCGGGACCTTTTACTATTAGTAGTGGTGTGCGTTCTAATGTAACGTATGAAAGCGCAGCTCTAGTAAAAGACATTTTAAATAACTACGGAAAGGAATATTCACAAGAAGATTTAGAGGTTTCTAAAAGCTTTTTAATAAAGAGTAGTGCGCGCGCTTTTGAAACAGCACGGGCAAAGCTAGGAATGTTAGAAAATATTGCGGCTTATGATTTACCTTTAGATTATGCTAAGCAGCGTGAGACGATTGTAAAAGCGATGACGGTAGAGGATGTAAAAGCGCTTGCAGACACATATCTGGATCCTAATAAAATGATTTACTTTGTGGTAGGAGATGCAAAAACACAAATGGCTAAGTTGGAACAACTCGGTTTTGGTAAACCCATTTTAATGAATCCTCAAGAGAAAGTGAAGAAGTAAACGAGGTGAATTGTGCATTACCCCTTCCTCTTTATCCAAACATTCAAGAGCAATCCAAAAACGACTAAGCTCATTCCTACAATAGGGAGTAGGCCATAGGTTTCGTTCAAGAAAAAATATCCAAAAATTAGGGCATACACTAATTCCATATATTTAATGGGAGCAACAGTATTAGTTTCGGCGAGTTTGAAAGCGAGTGTGAAAAATACTTGGCCTATAAGTCCAAGAACTCCAATACTACATACCCAATACCATTCTTGACCTATAGGTAGGCGCCAGTGCTGCATAAAAAAGAGGCTCCCCACAATAGAGAATACCATAAAATAATTGATTATCGTAAGAAGATGCTCACGGGACCCTAAGTAGCGTACGATGGCAAATACCGCTCCTACAAGCACAGAAGAGCCTATAATCATGGCAAAGCTTAGGGTATCTATCCTAAAATCTACGCCCTTCATAACAAAGGCACCTATTAGGGAAATAATAAAGGCCACCCATTGCCATGGCTTTACTTTTTCTTTAAGTAGGAGATAGGCAAATATGACACTAAAAATAGGTGCAGTATACCGCAAGGCAACTGCAGATCCCAAGGGAATACGTTGTATGACGATAAAAAATAATGCGAGTGAAGAAAAACTCAATAGCCCTCTTAAACTCAACCAGAAGACATTTTTTCCAATTAAAGGAATTTTTTTAAACACCATATATGGGAAAATAAAAACAAAGGTCCCAAAAGCCCTAAAAAATACAACTTGTAAAGGGTGGAAATCAGTGAGGTATTTTGCCAAGAGGTTCATCCACGCAAAGGCAAATGCAGCAATAAGCATATAGATAATTCCTCTGCCCAATGGTTTAGCTTGATTGATAGCCCCAAAAATACACAATTAGAATGTTTATATTATATATTTATAAATCATAAATATATTTTGTAAATTTGAACAATCAACAATCAACAATCAACAATCAACAATCAACAATCAACAATCAACAATCAACAATCAACAATCAACAAGAATATGGCAACATTTACATCTTCACTTCCAGATGATATACTGCAGCAACTAGCGGCAGTAGCTTCTAGACTTAATCTTCCTAAAAACAGGGTGATTGAAAAAGCGCTACGCGTGTATCTAGAGCAACTAGATAAGGCTGCATTTGCGAGGTCTTATAAGAAAATGTCCCAAGATGCAGATATGCTTAATATTGCAGAAGAAGGCCTAGCAGAATATTACAAAGATATTATTGCGCAAGATGAAGATTAAGCAAGGAGAGATTTACGAAGTCTATCTAGATCCTGTAAAAGGTAGTGAACAAGTGGGTCGCAGACCTGCAGTAATTATTTCAGGAAACCTGGCTAATGATAATCTCAATACCGTAATCGTTTGCCCGCTTACTTCCAAGATTAAAAACTATTATGGAAACTTAATTCTTGAGGCGGGCTATCCTTATGGGATTAAAACTAAATCTGAGGTTATGACTATTCATATTCGATCTATTGCTAAAGAACGTCTGCAAAAAAGATTGGGCACGATTTCAACCACAGAAATTACACAGCTTAAGGATACGCTTCAAAAAATCCTTACCTACTAAACACGAAAAAAGCGAGCCTCTGGGCTCGCTTTTTTATTTTTGCGTAAGCAAAAAACAATTATTCTTTGATAACACTTCTCGAGATTACTATTTTCTGTATTTCAGAAGTGCCTTCATATATCTGTGTGATTTTTGCATCACGCATTAAACGCTCTACGTGATATTCTTTTACAAAACCATTACCGCCATGAATTTGCACAGCTTCTACAGATTGTTCCATGGCTACTTTAGAAGCATATAATTTTGCCACTGCACTAGAACGGTCATAATTATGCCCCTGATCCTTATCCCAAGCAGATCTCATTACAAGGGATCGCGCTGCTTCTATCTCAACATACATATCTGCTAGTTTAAAAGCGATAGCTTGGTGGTTACAAATTTCAGTGCCAAAAGCTTTACGTTCTTTAGAATATTTTAATGCGAGTTCATAGGCGCCAGATGCAATTCCTAGGGCTTGGGCAGCAATGCCTATACGGCCACCAGAAAGCGTCTTCATGGCAAACTTAAACCCAAAACCATCATCACCAATACGATTTTCTTTAGGTACTTTTACATCATTAAACTGTAGTGTATGTGTGTCACTACCTCGTATACCTAATTTATCTTCCTTAGGTCCTACTTCAAAACCTTCCATTCCTTTTTCTACAATAAAAGCATTGATGCCTCTATGTCCTTTATCACGATCAGTTTGTGCTATTACCAGATATACATCGGATCTACCTCCATTAGTAATCCAGTTTTTAGTGCCATTAAGCACGTAATGATCTCCTTTGTCTATTGCTGTTGTTGCTTGCGAAGTAGCATCTGAACCGGCTTCTGGCTCACTCAAGCAAAAGGCACCAATAAACTCACCAGTGGCAAGTTTAGTTAAGTATTTTTGTTTTTGCTCTTCTGAGCCATAGGCTTCAAGACCATAACATACTAAGGAATTATTTACAGATACAATTACAGAAGCAGAAGCATCTATTTTAGACAATTCTTCCATAATAAGCACATAAGAAATAGCATCCATGCCACTTCCTCCATATTGAGGATCCACCATAATACCTAGGAATCCAAGATCACCCATTTTTTTAACGAGTTCTGCTGGGAAGTGCTGTTTTTCATCACGTTCTATAACACCAGGTAAAAGTTCTGTTCTGGCAAAATCGCGAGCTGCGTCGCGTATCATTAAATGTTCTTCGGTTAAACTAAAATCCATCGGACTATAAATTTTGTGAATTATGTAAAAAAAGTATACAAATATACTTCATTCTTGCGTTTTTCTCAATAATTTTAACGTGATGCAACAAAAAAACTATACTCTTATTGGGGTGATGAGTGGGACTAGCTTAGATGGTATTGATCTGGCTTATGTTAAAATTAATCAAGGTGAAACGATTTCTGCAACAATTCTAATTGCAGAGACCGTGCCTTATGTCGCACAATGGAAGCTGGCGTTGCAAAACGCGCATACCCTTTCTCTGGATATTCTCGAGCAACTGGATATGGACTACACGCAATATCTGGCTAAGGTGATTCATAGTTTTATTAAGAAATATGAATTGCAAGATATAGATGCAGTGTGTTCACACGGCCATACGGTCTTGCACCAACCCCATGCTGGTTACACTCTGCAGATAGGCAATCGTCCTGAACTTTTACAATTGCTTGGTGTTACTGTGGTTTGTGATTTTAGGGTGCAAGATGTAGCCTTGGGTGGTCAAGGAGCACCTTTAGTTCCTATAGGCGATCAACTGTTGTTTAATGAGTATGACTATTGCCTGAACTTGGGTGGCTTTGCAAATGTTTCTCTTGACCAAGATGGGAAACGTATTGCTTACGATATTTGCGCAGTAAATACAGTGCTCAATGCATATGCAGAGCAGCTGGGAGTGGCTTATGATGCAGAGGGCGCTTTCGCGAAAGCGGGTAATCTTCATTCAGAACTCTTAGAACAATTAAATGCGCTCCCTTTTTATCAAGAAGTAGCTCCCAAATCTCTGGGGATAGAATGGGTGCATGGGACCATATTACCTTTAATCGAATCTTTTAAGCTCGATGCTAAGGATGTGCTGGCTACATTTACTGCACATGTGGCAATGCAATTAAAAACGCATTTTAAAGCAAAGAGTAAGGTGCTTGTTACGGGTGGCGGCGCATACAATGCATTCCTCTTAGAGCTATTACAAAATGATACAACTGTAGATTATATCCTGCCAGATCCTATACTAATTGAATATAAAGAAGCTCTAATTTTTGCTTTACTTGGAATGCTTAAACTTGAAAATAAAATCAATACATTAGCCAGTGTAACAGGTGCTCATACGGACCATAGTTCGGGCAAAATTTATCTTTCTTAAAATAATAATAAGTCTATTTATACGGTAAGCATTTACTTATATTTGTGGTTCTACTAACCCAATATACTAGATGAAAGAACTACTTACACGCTATGAGAATAAGACGCCAGAAATCGTGTTCCATTGGAACGATGCAGAAACTGAGGCCGAAGGTTGGGTAGTCATTAACTCACTGCGAGGAGGTGCGGCAGGTGGGGGTACTAGAATGCGCAAAGGATTAGATATGAATGAGGTATTGTCGCTTGCCAAAACTATGGAAGTAAAATTTACCGTTTCTGGCCCTGCGATTGGTGGTGCTAAGTCTGGGATTAATTTTGACCCCAAAGATCCAAGAAAAAAAGGTGTTTTAGAACGCTGGTATAAGGCGGTTTCTCCATTACTTAAAAGTTACTATGGCACCGGAGGTGATCTTAATGTAGATGAGATTCATGAGGTTATTCCTATCACAGAGGCGAGTGGGGTGTGGCACCCACAGGAAGGTGTTTTTAATGGACATTTTCAACCGACCGAAGCCGATAAAATAAATCGGATAGGCCAGTTGCGTCAAGGGGTGATTAAGGTATTAGAGAATCCAAAGTATTCTCCGGATGTTAGCAAAAAGTATACAGTTGCAGATATGATTACGGGCTATGGAGTAGCAGAGGCCGTACATCATTATTATGATATTTATGGCGGCAGTATAGAAGGAAAAAGAGCCGTTGTTCAAGGTTTTGGAAATGTAGGAGCTGCTGCTGCATATTATCTAGCCCAAATGGGGGCCAAGGTTGTAGGGATTATTGATATTGTGGGTGGGTTAATTAACGAAGAGGGCTTCTCTTTTGAAGAAATCAAAGATTTTTATCTCACTAAGGATGGGAATACATTAGGTGCAAAAAACCTTATTCCTTTTTCAGAAATGAATGAGCGTATTTGGAATTTAGAAACAGAGGTTTTTGCTCCCTGTGCGGCTTCCCGATTGATTACTCAACAACAAATAGATCAAATGATGAATACCGGCCTCGAAGTAATTTCCTGTGGTGCTAATGTGCCATTTGCCGATAAAGAAATCTTTTTTGGGCCTATTATGGAACATACAGATGCTAAGGTGAGTCTCATACCAGACTTTATCTCAAATTGTGGTATGGCAAGGGTCTTTGCCTATTTTATGGAGCGCAAGGTACAGATGACAGACGAGGCTATTTTTAGTGATACGTCGCAAACTATACGTGCGGCAATTAAAAATACTTTTAATCAAAATAATAGTCCAAAAAATATTAGTGCTACAGCTTTTGAAATTGCGCTAAAACAACTACTTTAAATCTTATTTTAAACTCACTTTTTTATGGAATCTGTAATCATACTGATTTTTGCTATAGGCTACCTTTCAATAACACTAGAACACCCTTTACGACTTGATAAAACCGTACCAGCATTAATAATGGCTTCCTTGATGTGGGCTTTTCTTGCCATAGGTTTTGGGCAAGGGTGGTTTAATACGATAGATAGCCATGAGCATGTATTTAGTTTCTTAACAGGAGGAGATGATGCCATGCACGGTTTTGAAAATGCCTTGCTACATCATTTAGGTAAAACGGCAGAGATTCTTGTCTTTCTCATTGGGGCGATGACTATTGTAGAAATCATTGATTTACACAGAGGTTTTGAGATTCTAAAAACTGTAGTAGGTACAAAAAGTAAGAAGAAACTACTTTGGATAGTAGGTATTCTTGCTTTTATTCTTTCGGCTATTATTGATAATCTTACGGCAACAATTGTATTAATTACGCTTTTGCGAAAGCTTATCTCAAATAAAAACGAACGTCTATGGTTTGCTGGACTTGTGGTTATCGCAGCAAATGCCGGAGGGGCTTGGTCACCTATAGGAGATGTAACCACCACAATGCTTTGGATTGCTGGTAATGTATCTGTAATAGGTCTTGTGAAAACTCTAGTCATACCTTCTTTATTGTGCTTTGTTGTGCCGTTTTTTATAGCGATGTATTTGCCAGCATTTAAGGGCGATATAGAAATTAATGAGCTGGAAGAAGATGAAGAGGCTGGACGCTTATTAAGTAGTAAAACGATGCTCTTTTTAGGCCTAGGAATGATTGTTTCGGTACCTGTATTTAAGGTGGTGACGCACTTACCGCCTTATATGGGAATGATGCTTGCATTAGGAGTTGTATGGCTCGTTTCAGAATATATTCATCCAGAAGAAGATTTTACTAAGGAAAGAAGACATCTGTATTCTGCACACAAAGCCTTATCTCGTATAGAGATTAATAGTATTCTATTTTTCTTAGGAATACTTATGGCAGTTGCAGCCTTAGAAACCCTAGTTTATGGCTCTATTGGAGGCGCAGAGGTAGGTACCCTAAGATACCTAGCCGAAGTACTACAAGCCGCCATACCTAACCAAGATGCAGTGGTAGCATTATTAGGAGTATTCTCTGCAATAATTGATAATGTGCCCCTCGTTGCAGCTTCTATTGGAATGTACGGTGGGACACCTCTAGATGCAGATTTGTGGCATGCGATTGCCTTTGCAGCAGGAACTGGCGGAAGTATGCTTATCATAGGTTCTGCAGCTGGGGTTGCAGCAATGGGAATGGAGAAGATAGATTTCATTTGGTATTTGAAGAAAATATCATGGCTAGCGGCAGTAGGATTTATCGTAGGATATATATACTTGGTAGTGATGTTCTCCCTATAACATATACTTAATAGAGTGAATACTCGTTATTAAACTAACTAAACAAATTTTATGCTAATTACATTTTTACAAGATGGTGCTCAAGATGCAGCAGATGCTTTAGGAACAGAAGAACCTGTAGAAAAAACATTATCCATTATTGATTTATTAATTACAGGAGGCGTTTCTGGGATGGTAGTAATAGGCGTACTTTTTGTACTCCTTTTTGTTGCGATATATATATACTTTGAGCGATTATTTGCTATTAAGGCAGCCTCAAAAATAGATGGTAATTTTATGAACCAGATAAAAGACAATGTCTCTTCGGGTAATATAGAAGCTGCTAAGATACTATGCGCTCAGACAAATTCGCCCGTGGCAAGATTAACAGCAAAAGGGATATCACGTATTGGTAGTCCGCTGGATGATATAAATACCGCGATAGAAAATAGTGGACGTCTAGAAGTATATAAGCTAGAGAAAAACGTAAGCGTTTTAGCAACTATTGCCGGTGCAGCGCCTATGATTGGCTTTCTAGGTACAGTAATCGGGATGGTAATGGCTTTTCATACCTTAGCTACAAGTAGCGGACAGGCAGAAATGGGTACTCTAGCAGAGGGTATTTATACAGCAATGACTACCACAGTAGCAGGACTTATTGTAGGTATTATTGCGTATATGGGGTATAACCATCTTGTAGTACGTACAGATAAAGTAGTACACGCAATGGAGGCAAATGCGGTAGACTTTCTAGACCTATTAAACGAGCCTATCTAGTATGAACCTACGCGGAAGAAATAAAGTAAGCCCAGAATTCAGTATGAGTTCTATGACAGATATTGTCTTTCTGTTATTAGTATTCTTTTTACTGACTTCTCCAGCGATTACACCAGATGCGCTCGATCTTATTTTGCCTAAAGCAAAAGGAAAGACCAGTAATAAGCAAAATCTTTCGGTAAGTATTACCAAAGATTTAGATTACTATGTGAATAAGGAGCGAGTAAGCGAGCAAGGGATAGAAGCATTCATTACTAAAGAGCTTGCAGGGGTTGAAGAACCTACTATTATTTTAAGAGCAGAAGAAGGCGTACCTATCGAAAATGCAGTTAAAGTAATGGATATCGCAAACCGTAATAAGTACAAAATTGTACTTGCCGTAAGACCTAATTAACATGAAGATGTTTACGCTTTCGCGAAAGCGTAAAAACAACAATTTACTTTGACATATTTAGACACTCCGCATAAAAAAAAATCCTTTGTCATCACTTGTATATTGATGGCTATCATTTTGTTTCTAATGTTTATCGTGGGAATGAAATATCTGGACCCTCCAGAAGAAGGAGGAATTGCTGTAAATTTTGGAACTTCTAGCGTAGGATCAGGCAATGTGCAACCTACAAAACCTGTGGCTTCTGCGCCCAAAAATACCGCTCCAGAACCGACGCCTACACCACCACAACCAGAAATTAAGGATGAGGTAGTAACCCAAGATATAGAAGATGCTCCAGTAATAGAAGAAAAGCCTAAGGAGACTCCTAAACCAGAGGTGGAGAAACCGAAAGAAAAACCAGTTGAAAAACCGATAGAAGAAGCTAAACCCGATCCGAAACCCGATCAATCCACCACGAGTGCGCTAGATGCATTAATCAATGGCCCTAAAAACGATGGAGCGGCCCAAGGTGGTGAAGGTGATGATAATCAAGCTGGAGATAAAGGAGATCCCAACGGAGACCCTAATGCCTCTAGTTATTATGGCTCAGGCAAAGGCATTGATGGAGATGGTAATTACCAACTAGGAGGTCGAAAAGCGTTAGGGAAACCTAAGCGTGTGCAAGAATGTAATGAAGCAGGAACTGTTGTGGTAAGTATAGAAGTAGACCGTACAGGAAAGGTCATTAAAGCAGTGCCTGGCGTACGAGGAACAACTAATAATTCTCGTTGTTTATTAGAACCTGCAAAAGCTGCTGCTCTAGCAACTAAATTTAATCCAGATGATAAGGCGCCTTCAAAACAAATAGGTAAAATTGTCTACCGTTTTAGTTTGTCAGATTAAAACATAACTTTTTAAAAAATTATAGTATTACCTATCAAGAAACCCTAGACTGGTTATTTTCGCAACTTCCCATGTATCAACGGGAAGGCGCGGCTGCTTACAAAGCAAATCTTGATAATATTGAGTTATTAGCGGCCCATTTGGGTGAGCCACAAGATGCATTCAAGTCAATTCACGTGGCAGGAACTAATGGCAAGGGATCTACGAGTCATATGCTCGCTTCTGTTTTTCAGGAAGCAGGATATAAAGTAGGATTGTATACTTCTCCCCATTTAAAAGATTTTAGAGAGCGCATACGCATTAATGGAGAACCCGTGAGCAAACAATTTGTGATGGGTTTTGTAAAAAAGCATAAAGACTTTTTTGAAGGGCAACGGCTATCTTTTTTTGAGATGACCGTAGGCATGGCTTTTTCAAGCTTTGCAAAAGAAAAGGTAGATATTGCAATTGTTGAGGTAGGGATGGGAGGAAGACTTGATGCTACTAATATTATTACTCCAGAACTTTCAATAATCACCAATATTGGAAAGGATCATACCCAATTTTTAGGAGATACATTGGAGAAGGTTGCTACTGAAAAAGCAGGCATAATAAAAGAAGGTGTTCCCGTTGTCATTGGGGAGTATCATAAGGATACAGAACAGGTTTTTGATATGCTTTCTCGAAAGCATAATTCACCAATGATAAAAGCCTACGATTTTGATAGTTTACCCATGCAATCTGATTTAAAAGGTTCTTATCAAAAACACAATATAAAAACGGTTCAAGTGGCTGTTGCTCAGCTTCAAAATAAAGGTTGGGCGATTGGCATACAGCACATTGCAAAAGGGTTAAAAAATGTAGTTCAAAATACGGGCTTATTAGGTCGATGGCAATTGCTGGGTCAAACACCTAAAATAATATGTGATACTGGACATAATAAAGAAGGTTTGACTTATGTATTGCGCCAGTTGAGAGAAGAAAAGTTTGATAGGCTACATTTGGTTTGGGGTATGGTTGCAGATAAAGATTTGGCAGAAATACTACCACTACTTCCCAAACGAGCCACTTATTATTTCTGTAAGCCAGATGTGCCTCGAGGGATGGAAGTGCAGCAACTCAAAAAACATGCTACAGATTTAGGTCTAAAAGGTAAAGCATATCCATCTGTAAAAGATGCATTAGAAAAGGCGAAAACTAATGCTGGATTGAAGGACTTAATCTTTATAGGTGGAAGCACTTTTGTAGTGGCAGAAATTCTTTGATTTTTCTTAGAGAAATAGTTTGCAAATTTAAAAAATGACCTATATTTGCATCCGCTATTAATAAGAACATTGTTCTTGTTTTAGGGCGCTTAGCTCAGTTGGTTCAGAGCACTTGGTTTACACCCAAGGGGTCGGGGGTTCGAATCCCTCAGCGCCCACATCAAGTAAAAAATCCATATCTTATGATATGGATTTTTTTATTTATAACAATAGAAAAAGCGTCATTAACTCAGTTGGTTCAGAGTGTTACCTTGACAGGGTAGAAGTCACTGGTTCGAATCCAGTATGACGCACGGTTAGCTAAATCTATTTAGCGCGTATTTTTTGTTCCCATTTCCAAGCACTATCTAAAGCTTCGTCAAGAGTGCTTTCTGATTGCCAACCTAGTTTTTGGTTTGCCTTTGAGGTATCTGCATAAGCCGCTGTGATATCTCCTTCACGTCGCGCGACGATTTTGTAGTTGAGTGACTTCCCAGAAGCTTTCTCAAAAGATTGTATCACTTCTAGAACCGTACTTCCTGTTCCAGTACCTACATTAAATACATCGTAGTTAGATTTGTTTTTTCCTTGAAGCAATCGCTCCAAGGCCACTACATGAGCTTTTGCTAGGTCTACCACGTGAATATAATCACGTATGGCGGTGCCATCAAGAGTAGGGTAGTCGTCACCAAAAACTAATAGTTGCTCACGCATTCCAATAGCCGTTTGCGTTATAAAAGGAACTAGATTTGCAGGAACCCCTAGCGGTAATTCACCTAATTCGGCAGAGGGATGAGCGCCAATAGGATTAAAATAGCGCAAGGCAATCGCCTTTATATTTGATTGCACTTTGCAAGTGTCTCTAATAATTTCTTCTCCTACTTGTTTGGTATTTCCGTAGGGAGACTCTGCTGTTTTTACAGGAGCATCTTCTGTGATAGGTAATTGGTCTGCTTGACCATATACCGTGCAAGAAGAACTAAAAATGAAGGATACCTCTTTTAATTTTGAAAGTTCTTGCAATAAGTATACTAATGTTCCTAGGTTATTTTCGTAATACAATAAAGGGTTTTCTACACTTTCTCCTACAGCCTTTGAGGCTGCAAAATGTATTACACCATCTATGTTTTGATGTCTAACAAAAAAGTCTTGAACCTTGCTTTTTTCTCTTAAATCAAATTCTTCGAGTAAAGGTGTCTTAGCAGTTATTGCAGTAATTCCCTTAAGAACATCTTTTGAGGAGTTCGAGCAATTATCAATAATAATCACTTCGTGACCTTGATTTTGTAGTTCTACAACTGTGTGGGAGCCTATAAATCCTAACCCTCCCGTTACTACTATTTTCATACTTCTTAGAAAATTAAATAAGTACTAAGCACAAGGAGTACAATTACTGCACC
>JALZVV010000015.1 GCA_023299935.1 Dokdonia sp. | reverse complement strand
CAACGAGTAAAGAAGAAAACAAGCCCTTTGACAATAAACCTACAGGAGCTTTTATAGGAGCTTCTTGGAGTGCACTTTTTATTGGTATGACCTCCTTTTGCATAGGTTTATGGAACGCAAATATGTATCTCAATGAAAAAGGATACTATTTTACTATACTTCTTTTTGGCCTTTTCTCCGTGGTCTCTGTACAGAAGAGTGTACGGGATAGGCTAGAAGGAATACCCGTTACAGATATCTATTATGGGATAAGTTGGTTCGTTACTATCATTTCTATTCTATTATTAGTAATTGGACTATGGAATGCAGATCTCGATTTGAGTGAAAAAGGATTTTATGGCATGTCCTTTGTACTCAGTCTCTTTGCTGCCGTTGCGGTTCAAAAGAACACAAGGGATATAAAATGGATGGATCATCAGGAGAAGTAGGATAATAAAGGCAAGACTATAGTGTTGCCTTTATTGTTTGATCGATGCCAGTGGCATCTATAGCCCAGGAGTTTAGAATAGCTCTTGGGTTTTTTATCCTAGGTGAATGGTGCAACTTGAAGAAGTACCAAACCAGCGCAGTCTATATTTTGAAGCCGTTTTGTAAACAAAATCTCGGATTAGCCTAGGCACAAAAGCAAGTAATGCTGCCAGGCGTTGCCATTTAGGAATAGAAGAAACAATACGCAAAAAACCGTCAGAATGTGTATGAAGTCCAGCTTCATCAATAAGGATTACGGTATCAAGTGAGCTTGTGTCTCTATGATAATGGCGTAATAGACGCTGGCCTTTTGGAGATTGAAACGCAACAAATTCAAATAAGCTTGAGGGCGCAAATTTAAGTAGCCAGCCTACAACGCCATTACATAAATTACATTCTCCATCAAAAATAATAAGGTCTCTGTGTTGAGGATTCATAGTATTGTAACTAATTGGTTGTGAGTTTTCTGTCGGGAATGTTATGTGATTATTTCAAAATGATGATGTTAAAAATTATTAAAATATCAAGCCGCCTTTTACAATGTGATACTCCTATAGCGCGTTTTCTTATTTTTTGATCAGTCTGTAATTTTTACTAGCCATAAACGACTTATCCTAAAAAATTAACAAAATGAAAAAAGCATTACTAACCGTATTATTGACTGTAGGAGTATTACTTAGTGCAGGAGCACAAGAGATTAAGACTTTGCCTACAAATCAAGAAACTGCTAGTTTATCAGATGGGTGGCACAAATTTGAATTGCAAGGAGCCACCTTTGATGTGGAGGTCTTAGGAGGAAGTTATAGACAAGGTAATGTTACCTGGTTTGATGGGACAACCTACTCTGGAGGATTAAGTGGTGCTTTTGTATCAGGTCGTGGCACTTACACTTGGACTAGTGGCAGTCGTTACGAAGGTTCTTTTAAAAATGGCCAGCGCCACGGTAAAGGCTCACTTATTTTAAAAAATGGCCAGAAATGGAGTGGGAAGTGGAAAAATGATAAGAAAAACGGAAAAGGAAAAGTGTTTGATGCAGATGGAGCCCTTATAAAAGAGGGTGTCTGGGAAAATGACAAACTTGTAGTAAAGTAAGCCTTTTGCAAACTATATAATAAAACGCGTTCCTTGGAGCGCGTTTTTTATTGCTTTTTTTTGTAATATTCTTGAAGGGTATAGAAGGCTTTCTTCTTCTCTCCTTTTTCTGAGAGCAAGCCTTTGCGATTCCATCCTTCTTGAATTTCTGGCAAAACACGTCTAGGAGATTTAAAATCGATGAGTATCCAAGGCGAGAAACCGCGCAATTGCTTAATGGGATCAATCATTTTTAATGTCTCCTCATAAAGATATTCTTGATATTCTTCTGTCCATCTCGCATCACGAGAACCTTGATTACCATATTTTGCTCCAGCGCCAAACTCAGAAATTAGTATAGGCTTTTCTACATCAATCTTCCAGCTTATGGTTTGGCATTTTTCTATGGGGCCATCATACCAGCCTATATATTGATTAAAACTTAGGATGTCTACTTCCTCTGCAAAGGAATCAGAAATGGTTCTAACCAGTGGGTTCCCATTGTAATCATTTTGTTCTAAAGCTGCGCTTATTAATCGAGAAGGGTCTTTTTCTCTCGTAAATGATGCAAGTTTGCTAAGAAAAGTATTTCTTGCATCGCTAGTGGGCGTTTCATTTGCCATAGACCAGATAATAACACTTGCTCGATTTTTATCACGTGCTATCACTTCTGATAATTGATTCTGTGCATTCTTATAGGTATCTTCATTTTCCCAATCAATAGTCCAATACACTGGATTTTCTTCCCAAACAAGTATTCCCATCTGGTCAGCGAGACGAACCATGTGTTCATTATGAGGATAATGCGCTAGTCGCACATAGTTACATCCTAATTCCTGAGCCCATTGGAGTAGTTGTATTGCATCTTCTCTAGCATACCCACGTCCACCTCGAATAGGACTTTCTTCATGAATAGAAATTCCTTTAAGAAAGATGGGTTGGTCATTAAGAAGTATATCTGCTCCTTTTGTGCTTATGGTTCTAAAACCAATCTGATCGGATAATGTTTCTTGGTCTAGAGTCAATTTTATATCGTATAAAT
>JALZVV010000014.1 GCA_023299935.1 Dokdonia sp. | reverse complement strand
CGCACATCCTGACAAAGCTCCGCTTTGAAAATAGTCCAAACAAAAAAACGCTCAAGCAAGCTTGGCGTTTTTTCTAATTGAACTATTTATTCGTGACCTCGACAAGATTCAAACTTGTAACCTCTTGAGCCGTAATCAAGTGCGCTATTCAGTTGCGCCACGAGGCCTAATGTGCTTTTGATGACTCAAATGCGGGTGCAAATATATTTCTTTTTATCTTGTGGCAAAAGAAAAAACTTTAAAAAAATGCAGCTTCAAGACTATATACGTGATATTCAAGATTTCCCTAAACCAGGTATTATTTTTAAGGATATCACACCACTTTTGTGTGAAGCAAATGCATATGCTAAAGCTGCCACACAGTTACACTCCTTAATTGAAAATGAGCATATAGATATAGTAGTAGGAGTGGAGTCCAGAGGGTTTTTCTTTGGAGGGGTTTTAGCCAAAAAACTCAATGCAGGCTTTGTTCCTGTTAGAAAACCTGGAAAACTTCCTTTTGATACCGTTTCTCAAACTTATGATTTAGAATACGGTACCGATACGTTAGAAATTCATAAAGATGCGATTAAACCCGGAGATAAGGTGTTGTTGCACGATGATGTGCTGGCAACAGGAGGTACTGCGGCAGCTGTAGTTAAGCTTATTGAAAAATTAGGAGGCGAAGTCGTTCAATGTAATTTTTTAATCGAATTGGACTTCCTAAGCGGTCGCGATAAGCTGCCGAATCAAAAAATAGCAGCGGTTATACATTATTAAGTCAAACCTGTAACCTTCTGAGCTTCTACTATTACTTCTAATCGAAATCAGATTTTAAACGCAAAGTTTGTTCTTTTTTGTGCTTCGCAGTTTACAAAAAAGAGACAAACAACCACCCAAAGCGGTTTTGTTATTGATTTACATAGAAAAACTTACTTTGTCTTAGGCTCAAACACAGGTAAAAGCTTGTGCCAGGTTTTTTAAACGCAAAGTTTGCCCTTTTTTGTGCTTTGCAGTTTACAAAAAAGAAGCAAACAACCACCCAAAGCGGTTTTGGTTACAATCTCGTTTCGTTCCTCTTACTTTGTCTTAGGCTCAAATACAGGTAAAAGCTTGGTAGATACTTCTCCAAAACCGACGCGAGGATAATCCTTAGAAACGCTATGACCGCGTATAATAACCGTGTCATTATCTTCTATAAACTTTCGGTCACCACCTTCGTTCAACTGTACGGGTTTTTCACCGCGCCAAGAAAGTTCCAGCATAGAACCATAAGAATCTGGTGTTTTACCAGATAACGTGCCACTACCCATCATATCACCAGCATTTACAGGGCATCCATTTACCGTATGATGCGCTAGCTGCTGACTCATATTCCAGTACATATACTTAAAGTTAGAATGGGCAACAACAGTTTCTTTTTTGCCTTCTGGCTGTATAGCCACCTCTAAGTTGATATCAAAACTCTTTTTACCTTCGTATTGCAAATAAGGGAGTAGTTCTTTTTGCGGTTTTGGGCTTTCAGTTCTAAACGGTTCTAAGGCATCAAGGGTCACAATCCAAGGGGATATGGAAGAGGCAAAATTCTTTGCTAAGAATGGGCCTAACGGCACATATTCCCATTTCTGGATGTCTCGTGCACTCCAGTCATTAAATAACACCAGGCCAAAAATATTCTCTTCGGCTTTTTCTGTAGAGATAGACTCTCCCAGATTATTTGCAGCGGTGGTAATAAATGCCATTTCTAATTCAAAGTCTACCAATCGCGATGGGCCAAAAATAGGCTCGGTAGCGCCATTAGGGAGTTTTTGACCATTAGGCCTATGCACAGGAATTCCGGAAGGTATTACCGATGAACTGCGCCCGTGATAGGCTACAGGAAGGTGCAGCCAGTTAGGCATTAAAGCGTTTTCTTTGCCCCTAAACATTGTTCCTACATTGGTAGCATGTTCAATACTGCTGTAAAAATCAGTATAATCGCCTATTTGCACAGGAAGTTGCATTTCGACTTCATTCATTTCAAATATGACTGTGTCTCGGTGTTTCGCATTTTCGCGTAAAGCGGCATTTCCTTCTTCAAAAATCTCCGAAATACGATTGCGCACTAATCGCCAGGTCTTACGGCCATCTGCTATAAAGTCGTTTAGGGTGTCCTGTAAAAAAATATCGTCTGTAAGCGGAATATCCTTAAAATACCCCAACTGATGTAGAGCGCCCAGGTCAATGGCATAATCGCCAATGCGCGTTCCTATAGTAATCACATTATCACGAGTTAGGAAAACACCAAAAGGAATATTCTGTATCGGGAAATCAGTATTTTGAGTGGTTTTTAACCAAGTTTTTCTCCTAGGGTCGTTAGCAGATAGTGACATATTGTGATTTTTAATAAAGTGTTGGTAATTTTTCTCTGTAAATATAGGATTTATAGCGACGTAAATTTTGCTTTAACGTATTTTTACAATTCTATTAAATAACATACAATTATGCAACGCGACACCGCAATTTTTGACCTAATCCAAGAAGAAAAAGAACGCCAAACTAATGGCTTAGAGCTCATAGCTTCAGAAAACTTTGTTAGTGACCAAGTGATGGAAGCTGCAGGTTCTGTATTAACTAATAAATATGCAGAGGGCTATCCAGGAAAACGGTATTATGGAGGTTGCGAGGTGGTAGATGAGGTAGAGACTATTGCCATAGAGCGTGCAAAAGAGCTTTTCGGTGCAGCCTATGCAAATGTACAGCCACACTCTGGTTCTCAGGCAAACACAGCAGTGTTTCACGCTTGTTTAAAGCCGGGAGATAAGTTTTTGGGTTTTGACCTCGCACACGGCGGGCATCTTACGCACGGGTCTCCAGTAAACTTCTCTGGACGCCTATACAATCCCGTATTTTATGGAGTAGAGAAGGAAACGGGAATGCTTAATTATGATATTATTGAAGAAATCGCTTTACGCGAAAAGCCCAAAATGATTATTGCCGGAGCAAGTGCTTATTCTCGTGAGATAGATTATAAACGCTTTCGCGGAATAGCAGATAAAGTAGGAGCCATCCTGCTTGCAGATATTGCGCATCCTGCAGGCTTAATTGCCAAAGGGATAATTTCTGACCCAATCCCACATTGTCATGTGGTGACTACAACTACACATAAAACCTTAAGAGGACCACGCGGCGGAATGATATTAATGGGGAAAGATTTTGAAAACCCATTTGGCATCACCTTAAAAAGTGGTAAACTCAGAAAAATGTCTTCTTTATTAGATAGCGGTATCTTCCCAGGGAATCAAGGAGGGCCGTTGGAACATATTATAGGAGCTAAGGCTATTGCTTTTGGAGAAGCTCTCACAGATGAGTTCTTGCATTATATGGTTCAAGTAAAGAAAAACGCTGCGGTAATGGCACAAGCTTTTGTAGACAAAGGTTATGATATCATCTCTGGAGGGACAGATAATCATATGATGCTTATTGACCTGCGTAATAAGGATGTTACTGGTAAGGCGGCAGAGGAGGCTTTGGGTGTTGCAGATATTACAGTGAATAAGAATATGGTGCCTTTTGATGATAAATCTCCATTTGTAACCTCAGGGATTCGAATAGGAACAGCTGCGATAACTACAAGGGGATTAAAAGAAGAAGATATGGGACCTATAGTAGACTTAATAGATGAAGCCATTCTTAATCACGAGGATACTGCGGTTCTTGGAGCCGTGGCGTTAAAAGTGAATGCAATGATGAGCCATAGACCATTGTTTGTATAGGTATTTT
>JALZVV010000013.1 GCA_023299935.1 Dokdonia sp. | reverse complement strand
TTCCAGCTTAAAGATGGCTGGCGCATGTATCACGGTAAGACCGTCCCTGGTTTTCCTGCCCATCCGCATCGTGGTTTTGAGACGATTACTATTGTAGAAGAAGGCTTTGCAGACCATAGTGATAGCTTGGGAGCAGCAGGACGTTTTGGTAATGGAGATGTACAATGGATGACGGCAGGCAAAGGTGTTCAACATAGCGAAATGTTTCCGTTATTAAATAAAGAGGAGAAAAATCCTCTTTTATTATTTCAATTATGGCTTAATCTACCAGCAAAAAGCAAAATGGTTGCTCCGGACTTTAAAATGTTATGGGCAGAAGATATTCCTGTGCATCAGTTTAAAGGTGAAAATGACAAATCCATACAGATAAAACTCATAACTGGGAATTATGAAACCGTAAAAGCTGCTCAGTCTACACCGGATTCTTGGGCCGCAGATGAAGCAAACGGGGTTGCAATTTGGCTCATTAAATTAGAAGCTGGAGCGGCTTGGCAAATACCCGTTGCAAAAGAAGGTCTTAATAGAAGTCTCTATTTTTATCAAGGACAGCAGATCACAACAGAAGGTTATGAAATTCCAATAAACCACGGTGTTCAATTAATTGCTGATAAAACCATTACCATTGCTAATGGTAATCAAGAAGGACACTTGCTATTCTTGCAAGGTAAACCTATCAATGAACCAGTAGCTCAACAAGGGCCTTTTGTAATGAATACACAGGAGGAAATACACGAAGCTATCAAGGATTACAGAAAGACATCCTTTGGAGGGTGGCCCTGGCCTACATTAGACCATACTCATAATAGCGAAAAAGGAAGATTTGCCCGCTATGAAAATGGTCTAGAAGAGCAAAAGTAGGCTAACGTAAAATTAGAGCTATTTCTTTAAGGTAAAAGCAGTAAAATCGAGAGGATCAAAATACTTAAAATGACCATTAAGTGATATTAATTCCTTAGCTCGATCAACAGCAGTTAATGTTGTAGTCATTACATTGAGATAATTAATCAAATAAGCTACACGTTCGTCTTCGGTGAGAATCTGAAGTAATTCATATTCTTGTTCCAAAATTAAACCTGCTTTGTGAACAAGGGTATAGCTACAGAAATTTTGATCTATTGTAGTAGGTATATCTACCGCCATCGCTTTATAGAAATTTTTGAAAGCTTGCTGTAACTCTACATTCATTTTAGAACAACCCTGAACCTCATTATCTAAAAATCGAACTTCACCCTGACCATACAACTTGCCGGGAGCTTGATTCTCAAAGTTTTGTATTTCAAAAATGCGAATCCCTTCACAGATAATATCACAAGCTCCGTCAGGATAACGCTTTACCACTCTAAGGAGGCGCATCTCTGTACCGTATTTAAGGCCTTCATCAGTATAGGTAGGAATACCAAAAGTAATATCATTCTTTTCGCAGTCGTGAATCAATTCCCGGTAGCGTTCTTCAAAAATATGTAGCGCAAGCTGCTCAGTAGGAAAAGCAACTAATTCTAGCGGAAACATAGGTATTTCTCTCATCATCACAATTTTGGGTGAAAATTACAAAACAGCGCTATTGCTGTTATATAAATCACAAACTTTAACCTTCTTGTTCAACTTTTTTAGTTAACAAAGTTTTCCAGCATCTAGTTCTCCGTTATTTTTGCATATTAATTTTATACAAATCTGATGAATACAAAAGAGTTAGTAACAACGGTTAAAGAGTTTGGGAGTCCATTATATGTCTATGATGCTCAAAAGATTTCATTCCAATACAAGAGACTAACAAAATCCTTTAAAAAGGTAGAGCGTTTACGTATTCATTATGCTGTGAAAGCGTTAAACAATATTTCCATTCTACAGCACATAAAAAGTCTCGGTTCTAGTCTAGATACAGTTTCTATACAAGAAGTACAATTAGGACTTAGTGCTGGTTTTAAAGCCAGTGATATCATATTTACTCCTAATGGCGTGTCTCTAGAAGAAATAGAGCAAGTAGCAGCCATGGGCGTACAAATCAATATTGACAATCTAGTAATTTTAGAACAATTTGGAACGAAGCACCCTAAAACACCAGTATGCATACGCATTAATCCTCACGTGATGGCGGGTGGTAACACAAATATATCCGTTGGACACATCGATAGTAAATTTGGTATTAGCATTCATCAGATGCCTCACCTCCTGCGTATTGTGGATAATACTGCAATGACCATTAACGGTATCCATATGCATACAGGAAGTGATATTCTGGATATAGATGTTTTCTTATATGCTGCAGAGATATTATTTGAAAACGCTAAGCAATTCTCAAACCTAGATTTCATAGATTTTGGTAGTGGGTTTAAAGTGCCTTATAAAGAAGGTGATATTGAGACTGATATCGAAGAATTAGGTCAGAAGTTAGGGGAACGTTTTAACGCTTTCGCGAAAGCGTACCCAAGACCCCTCACACTTGCCTTTGAACCCGGTAAATTCTTAGTAAGTGAAGCAGGTAAATTCTTAGTACAGGTAAATGCTGTAAAACAAACGACCTCAACGGTTTTTGCTCAAGTAGATAGTGGATTCAATCATCTTATCCGACCTATGCTTTATGGCAGCAGACACGAGATTCACAATATCTCTAATCCTAAAGGAAAGGAACGATATTACAGTGTAGTAGGCTATATATGCGAGACGGATACCTTTGCTAATAACCGAAGAATTAAAGAAATTACCGAAGGCGATGTACTAGCCTTTGATAATGCAGGTGCCTATTGTTTTACTATGGCTAGTAATTACAACAGCAGATATCGCCCTGCTGAAGTTCTTATTAAAGACGGCAAAGCACAATTGATAAGAAAACGAGAGACTTTTGATGATTTACTTCGCAATCAGATTCCGCTTGAGGATATTGTAGCTATTTAGAAGTAAAACTCTGCACAAATGTGTAACTTTATTCTATGCAAAGAATATTGGGGATTTTTGTGTTCTTTATTTTGGTAGGTTGCTCAAAAACTAATCCTATCAAAGATATTTTAAGCAGTAAAAACACTGCTATAAAAACAATAATTGATAGTCTTGAGCAGTATGAAGTCCAAATCATCTATACCCGGATTGATAGTACTGAAACTGGATTAGACTTTACTGATTATGAATTTCAAGTAGATCCTAAAAACTATTTCTACCCAGCCAGTACTGTAAAACTACCTACTGCCCTACTGGCAGCAGAATATATAGCCAATCATCCAGAGCTAACTATAGACACGCCCTACTCTATCGAGAAGGATTCTATACCCCATACCATAGCTGATGATATTAAACAGATTTTTGCGGTTAGTGATAATGAAGCCTATAATAGGCTTTATGTCTTATTGGGAAGGGACTACATCAATAAACGGCTGAAAGAAATAGGACTTAAAAAAACACGCATAGCACATAGATTATCCACCCAAAATCCTGCAGTCAATTCAAGACGAAAAATACAATTATATCCATCCTATGAAGGACCCGTATTTATTCCAGACACCCTATCAGACACTGCTGTCACTCCGCTCAAAGGAAAAAGTATTACCAAAGGTCAAGGGTACATAAAAGAAGGCAATCTGGTGAGTATGTCTATGGATTTTAGCCTTAAAAACGCTTTCCCCTTAGAAGAACAGCACCAGTTTATGAAACAGCTTTTCTTCCCAGATAAAGTTAGGTCTAAGCACAGAATTCAACTCAAACCATCAGAAGAACTCCGTATTAAGAATATGATGCAAACCTTGCCTCGTGAAGTTGGTTATGACCAAAAGACCTACTACGATAGTTATGGCAAATTCTTTATATATGGTGATTCTAAAGACAGTATACCCTCGCATATAAAGATTTACAATAAGGTAGGCTATGCCTTTGGCACACTTACAGAAACGGCTTATATAGTAGATGAAATAGAGGATGTACACTTTATGCTGTCAGCAACGATACTCGTAAATAAGAATAGGATTTTTAATGATGATATTTATGAATATGATAGTATAGGTATCCCCTTCCTAGCAGCTTTAGGCAGAGAGTTCCATCAATACAGCATAGATAATAGGAGGGTTGATTAAAGATCTCTATAGAAGGTCAAAGCATTCTTATCGAGGTCATAAAAAGTAAATTCCTGAGTACCCCAAGCTGTAGTTCTTAATTGCGTAAGTTCATAAAATACATTCTGTGTGCTGTACTCTTCAAATAAGGATTCTATATCCTCAATTACAAAGCTCAAGGAGCAAGCATTCATTTGTTGCCAATTATCTTCTTGATGTCATTGCAAATGAATCTCAACCTCGCCTCTTGTAATACCTGCATACAAGGGTTGTTCTGAATTATTTATAAATTTAATCACAAATCCGAACTTGTTCTTATAGTACTCCAGTGAGATTTTAATATCCCTTACTGGCAATATAGGATGTACTGCATGGAATACGGCCATTGTATTATAAATTAGGTAGTGCGGCCGTTTCGGCTTTAGCAAGATTATATTCGGTTATGATATTTTCAACAATTGTTGCTGCAGGTAAAATCGTATCTATTAATCCAGATATCTGACCAATTTCCAGCTCACCTTCTTCCATATCCCCTTCAAACATTCCTCGTTTTGCTCTTGCTCTTCCCAGAAGTAATTTAAGTTCCTCTACAGTGGGCGCCGTTTGATATAGGGCCGTTACTTTATCATAAAAAGCATTTTTTATCAATCGTACTGGCGCTAATTCTTTTAAAGTTAAGGCTGTATCCCCTTCCTTAGCATCTACTATGGCTTCTTTAAAAAGTTGATGCGCGCTACTTTCTTGGGATGCAGCAAACCTACTACCCAATTGCACGCCGTCTGCCCCTAAGGTCATTGCGGCCAGCATCCCTCTGCCAGTAGCAATACCTCCAGCAGCTATCAAGGGGATTGATAATTCCTTTTTAACTATAGGAATTAAGGTAAAGCTTGTAGTTTCTTCCCTCCCGTTATGACCACCAGCTTCAAAGCCTTCTGACACGACAGCATCTACTCCTGCATTTTGTGCTTTTAGGGCAAACTTGACACTACTCACTACGTGAACTACTTTAATACCGTGCTTTTTTAATTCTTGAGTCCACAATTTGGGATTGCCTGCACTAGTAAAAACAATAGGAACTTTATTGTCTACAACCGTTTTCATATGTTCTTCTATATTGGGATACAACATAGGTATATTGACACCAAATGGCTTATTAGTTGCTGCTTTACATTTCTGAACATGTTCTACTAGAATATCTGGATACATAGATGCTGCGCCTATAAGTCCTAGTCCACCTGCATTGCTCACTGCACTTGCGAGTTTCCATCCACTATTCCATATCATACCCCCTTGTATTAGAGGATATTGTATATTAAAAAGGTTTGTAATCGAATTCACTAGCGAATAATAAGTTTTTGGGTAGTTGTTTGCGTATTTTCTTGAATCTGCACGAGATAAATGCCAGTTGTCAATCTACTCACATCCACATTTCCTTGTTCTCCTTCTATGGAAGTGGTCTGAAGGCGTTTTCCTAAAAGATCATAAATAGTCACTTCTAATGGTACATTGACACCGTTAGCACTAATATTAAATTGATTTATTGCTGGATTGGGTGAGATGGTATACGCTTTCGCGAAAGCGTTAACATCCTCCACACTGAGTTGAGATAAAGCTTCAGAAAAATCTGGAATACCATAGCCTAGTTCTGGAGTGCTATCAGGGTATAAATGCGCTGCTTCTCTCACAATTTGGATAATCTCTGCATTGGTTCTAGAAGGGTCTGCCTGCCATAAACTAGCTATAGCACCAGCCATTATAGGTGAACTAAAACTAGTTCCATTATTTGTAGTTATGTTATTATTTTGATCTACAACAGCACTGGCAGCGCCTTGTGCCATCACATCCGGTTTTACTCTGCCATCACTAGAAGGGCCAATACTGCTAAAACTTGCATAATTGCCTTCACTGTCTACTGCTCCTACGGTTAAAGCACCGGGTGAATCTCCAGGAGCACTAATCATTCCAGCTCCGGAGTTACCTGCACTGGTTACCACTAGCATGCCCTTATCAAAAGCATGTGTCGCTCCTCGTGATATAAAGGTAGTCTGACCATCCATATCCTCAAATGTATAATCATAAGCAGGGTTATCAAAAGTGCGATAACCTAAGGAAGTATTAATTATATCTACCCCTAAACTGTCTGCTCTTTCTGCCGCTTCTACCCAATACGATTCTTCCACTGGATTTTCACTTCCCACATCTTCTGTTCTAAAACAATATAATGATACGTGAGGTGCAGTACCCACAAATTCATTTTCAATAAATCCTACAATATCACTAGTCACTCGAGCGCCATGTGTACTTCCTGTAAAGGCAAATTCATCATCCTCTCTATCGACAAAATCATAACCATCTAGTAAGCGTCCTTCTTCGTGTAGTGCACTAAATGCTCCATTCACATTCACTCCCGGAAATCCCGAATCTAGTACTGCGATTACCATTCCATCACCTACAAACTCCTGTTGGTGAAGGAAATCTACGCCTAACATGCTTACTTGATTTTCTGTAGCGCCATAGTTATAATTAGCACGTTGCTGGTTTTGCGGAGCTTCTTTTACAAAATCTAATCCATCTGCAGACCTAGTTATACTGTTATCTGCAAAATCAACAAGCGCTACAAACTGCAAAGCCTCTAAAGCACTAATATCTTCTTCTGCCCCTCGAACGTGCACACAATTAAACCATTTGGACTTTGCCATAACAGTAATTCCTTCTTGTTGTTTTACCATACTAATATATGCCTCATTAACAGGCACATCTCTCTCGTCTATAGGTGTATTGTGCAAACTCTTTCTGTCTAGCGCTTCCTGAGTAAGAATACTTATAGGGTTTGCTAAGTTGGCTTCTACATTCTCCTTATCCGTAAAGAATACCCAAGCATCTTGCTGGCTCTTCATAGATGAAATACTGCTTATTAGGATAAGCAAGATTAGTACTCGTTTCATAGTTTTTTCTTTAAAGTTACGAAATAACTCCAGACCCCAAACACTCATCTCCATTATACCAGGCAACAAATTGCCCTTCAGAAATAGCAGATTGAACATTGTCAAAAATCACATACAAGCCGTTTTCTACTTTATATAAGGTCGCTTTTTCTAGTTTTTGTCTGTATCGTATACGCGCGTCTACTTCTAATTGCTCATCTGCCTGAAGTTGCAAATCTTCTCGTATCCAATGTATTTCTTCC
>JALZVV010000012.1 GCA_023299935.1 Dokdonia sp. | reverse complement strand
CCTAATGCTAGTGCTCCTGGAAACCATCCTGAAGCAATTACTTCATGAGTGGTCGTCGTACCTTTATATGTAACAACACCGGTGCAAAAAGCAACAAAATAATTAACGACTATTGCCTGTAGGGTGTTTATATTGAAACGGGTAAATAGCTTAAAGATGACAAAAATAAGACTCGACGCGGCTATGCTTAAAAAGAGATAAATCAAATCGAGCTGTTTTTATAATAGGTTACCATATCTTCTTGTATGCCTATGCGTTCTGTCTTTAAAAAGTGTTTTGAAAGTTTGGGAGCGTCTATCCCTTCCTTTAAGTTAATCGTTCCAGTAAAGACTCTAGCTTCATCCCAAAGGTTTGCATCTATAAAAGATTGTAAGGTTTTAGTGCCTCCTTCAATAATTACAGATTGTATGTTCTCGGTATACAGGGTGTCGCAAATAGTAGATGGATGTAACGAATCAATGATCATCGTTTTAGCTTCTTCGTTAAAAACGGCTAGGTCTTTAGAAAGATTGCCTTGGGTGTCCAGTACTATTCTATGAGGAGATGCGCCTTCCCAATCTCTTGTGGTTAGACTAGGGTTGTCTGCAAGTACCGTATTTGCTCCTACTAGTATACTTTGTTCTTCACTACGCCATTTATGCACGAGTTGTCTTGAGTATGGATTGGTAATCCAGACAGGCTTTTGTTTCTCTCTTTGTTTTGGCGCTATAAAACCATCTTGAGAAGCGGCCCATTTGAGAATGATGTATGGTCTTTTTTTCTTGTGAAATGTAAAAAAACGTTTGTTTAGTTCATGGCATTCTTTTTCAAGAACGCCTACAGTTACATCTACACCGGCTTCTATCAGTTTTTTGATTCCATTGCCAGCCACTTTAGCAAAAGGGTCAATGGTTCCTATCACGACACGTTTTATTCCCGAATCAATAATGAGGTTTGCACAAGGAGGCGTTTTTCCAAAATGACTACAGGGTTCCAAAGTCACATATAGAGTGCTTTCTGTAATAAGTTCGGGAGTATTTGCTTTTGCAAAAGCAATACAGTTTACCTCTGCGTGAGCACCTCCATAGGCACTGGTAAAGCCTTCTGCGATGATGCGGTTGTTGTAAACCAGAAGTGCGCCTACAGAAGGATTAGGCATTGCTTCTGGAAAGCCATTTTTTGCCAACTGTATGCAACGTTTTATATAGGTTTCGTGTATCTTCACATTGCAAAAATAGAACTATAACTAGCGATGAGCAAACCCATCATTAGACAGATTACAAAAGATGATAACCTGCATATTGCAGCTGTGATACGCAGTATCTTACTAGACTTAGGTGTTCCTAAAGTGGGAACTGCCTATGCAGACACCGCTTTAGACAGTATGTTTGAAACTTATGACGTGCCTAAAGCAACTTATTATGTGGTGCAAGATGGAGATAGAATTATAGGAGGAGCCGGAATAGCACAGTTGGACAACTATAAAGGGCCGGTGTGTGAATTGCAAAAAATGTATTTCTTGAAAGAAGCTCGAGGTAAAGGTATAGGTAGCGCTATGATGGCACAATGTCTGGCGCAAGCACGAGATTTTGGCTTTTCCCAATGCTATCTGGAGACAATGACCTATATGGAGGCGGCTCAAAAATTATATCAACGCACTGGATTCAGATATATAGACGGTCCAATGGGGGATACAGGACATTTTTCTTGTCCGGTTCATATGCTAATAGACCTATGATTTTAGAAGACTATCGTGCTCAATTTCATCGACAACTGGAAATTGTTTACCCTTTAGAAGAAGTAAAGGCGATATCCAGCCTGGCTTTTCAATTTGTGCTGAAAAAAAATAGGGTAGAGATTTCGCTTTCGCGAAAGCAAGAGCTTTCACCTGATCAAATATCTACATTAGATAGCGTGCTAGTGCGCTTATTACAGGCAGAACCCATTGCTTATATCATTGGAACAACCGAATTTTATGGTCTCGAATTTCAAGTAAAAAGGGCGACTTTAATACCTCGTCCAGAAACCGAAGAATTAGTGAGTTGGATACTAGAAGAAACACTCCAAAATTCAATAATCTTAGACATAGGAACAGGATCTGGCTGTATTGCCATTGCTTTAGCAAAAAATCTCCCTAATGCAAATGTAGAAGCAATGGATGTGTCGCTCACCGCTTTGGAAACAGCAAAAATTAATGCACAAGACAATGATACGATTGTAAGGTTTTATCAACAGAATATTTTGGAGACGAGTAGTTTGCCTAAGAAATATGACGTTATTGTTTCCAATCCACCTTATGTTAGAGAATTAGAAAAGAAAGAAATCGAAGACAATGTTTTGAGGCACGAACCCCACTCAGCACTTTTTGTAACAGATGATGATCCGCTTATATTTTATAGGAAGATTACCGAACTGGCTTTATTTTATCTTAATCCTGGAGGCCGACTATTTTTTGAAATCAATGAATATCTAGGAGAAGAAACATTAAATTTAGTAATAAGCTTAGGATTCTCGAATGCCACACTTAAAAAAGATGTGTTTGGGAAAGATAGGATGATACAAGCTTTCAAAGAATAGATTGATATGAATACATTAAATAGCATCTGTGTTTTCTGCGGCAGCAGTAACGGTAATGATGAAAATATTGGAAATATTGCAAGTGAGCTAGGCAGCTATTTTGCACAAAATAATATTACACTAGTTTATGGCGCCGCTAAAATAGGGGTGATGGGTGAAGTCGCTCAAAATTCGCTAGATAATAAAGGAAAGGTGATTGGTGTAATACCAGAATTTCTCAAATTGAAGGAAGTTGTGCATTTAGGGCTTAGTGGGCTTATCACAACTAAAGACATGCACGAGCGCAAGATGAAGATGCAAGAGCTGTCTGATGGATTTATAGCCCTTCCTGGCGGTTTTGGAACTTTAGAAGAACTTTTTGAGATACTCACTTGGAGTCAGTTGCGCTTGCATCACAAACCTATTGGGCTACTCAATGTAAACGGCTTTTATGATGAATTACTTGCGCTACTAATAAAAATGGTAGATAAGGGTTTTCTCAAAATGGAACACTATGAACTACTTCTAGTAGATACTAGTGTAGAGGGCTTACTTCATAAAATGAAACGCATATAAGGATTCTCGTCTTTTGTAAGTAGCTTACGGTTTAATAATTAGATTGTAAATGTTGCTGTCTACTTTTTTTGTTAAAAAATCACAGCATCTTTAGGAAGAGGTATAGAGAAGCTACTAGTGGATTAAGTAAATAAACTGTTTAAAACTTATATAATAACCTCCAATAGTTTTTGTAAACTGTCGGGGGTTATTTTTTTAGTTTTGTTACTATGACATCAGAACAGCAAATTCTTAGTTTACGTAAGGAATTACAAGTACATAATCATCGATATTATGTACTTGATCACCCTACAATTTCTGATTATGAGTTTGATATAAAACTCAAAGAATTACAGGCGCTGGAAGCGGCGCATCCAGAGTATGATGACCCTAATTCTCCTAGCCGTCGAGTGGGTGGTGCGGTGACTAAAAACTTTGAAACGATAGTACATACCCACCGTATGTATTCTTTAGATAATTCTTATTCTAAAGAAGATTTACAAGATTGGAAAACGCGCATAAAAAAGTTAGTAGACGGAGAGGTGCAATATATTTGCGAACTCAAATACGATGGTGCGTCTATGAGTTTAACTTATGAAAACGGAGAGCTTATAAAAGCAGTTACTCGGGGAGATGGTTTTCAAGGAGATAATGTGACAACTAATGTAAAGACCATTAAATCTGTTCCTTTAAAATTAACAGGTGATTATCCGCCACTTTTTGATATACGAGGCGAGATTGTATTGCCTTGGGATGGTTTTCATGCAATGAATAAAGAGCGCGAAGCATTAGGATTGGAATTATATCGGAACCCGCGTAATACAGCTTCAGGAAGTCTTAAGCTACAAGATAGTGCTGAGGTGGCAAAACGACCTTTAGATTGCTTGCTCTATAACATCACAGGTAATAATCTAGGGATAGTTACCCAGATGGAAAGTCTAGACAAAGCAAGAGCGTGGGGTTTTAAAGTACCTAGTGTTTCCAAGCTATGTAACTCTATAGATGAGGTGTTGGATTTTGTAAAACATTGGGATACTGCACGTCACGATTTACCTTATGAGACAGATGGTGTTGTGGTAAAAGTAAATAGCCTGCGCCAGCAGGAAGAGTTGGGGTATACTGCTAAAGCCCCACGATGGGCGATAGCCTACAAATTTAAAGCAGAACAAGTATCTACCCGCTTACGCGAAATAACCTATCAGGTAGGTCGTACAGGAGCGATTACTCCAGTGGCTAATTTGGAACCTGTAGAGCTAGCAGGAACTACCGTAAAAAGAGCCAGCCTGCATAATGCAGACCAGATAGCAAAGTTGGATATACGAGAAGGAGACACTGTTTTTGTAGAAAAGGGAGGAGAGATTATACCTAAGATTATTGCTGTAGATTTAACGAAACGTCCTGCAGATTCAGTAGGGACTACCTATATTTCAGACTGTCCAGAATGTCATACGACTCTGGTGCGTAAAGAAGGAGAGGCGCAGCATTATTGCCCTAATGATTCGGGTTGTCCAACGCAAATAATTGGAAGGATACAGCATTTTATTTCGCGTAAAGCGATGGACATAGAAGGGCTTGGAGGCGAGACCGTAGCCTTATTGGTTAACGAAGGACTTATTGCAAACTATGCAGATTTATATACCCTTACGGTGGAGGATGTGTTGCCTTTAGAACGTATGGCGCAAAAAAGTGCAGAGAATCTAGTAAATGGAGTGCAGGCTAGTACTCAAATTCCTTTTGAACGTGTGCTCTTTGGATTAGGAATACGGTATGTAGGAGAGACCGTAGCAAAAAAGTTAGCTAAGCATTATAAAAATATTGAAGCAATAATAGCAGCTACCCAAGAAGAACTGGTGGCGGTAAATGAAATAGGAGAGAAGATAGCAGAGAGTGTTGTGGCGTTTTTTACGAAAGCAGAAAATCACATTCTAATACAACGCTTACAGTCTTATGGAGTACAATTAGCAATATCTGCAGATAAACTCGCTAATCAGACCGATGTGCTCGCGGCTAATACATTTGTAGTTTCTGGCGTATTTGAAATGCCTCGCAACGATCTTAAAAAATTAATAGAAGACAATGGCGGGAAAGTAGGGAGTTCTATATCTTCTAAGACAAGCTATCTCGTGGCAGGTGATAAAATGGGACCTAGCAAACGCACTAAAGCCGAAGGTTTAGGAGTGCCTATTATCTCAGAGCAACAATTTCTAGATATGCTCGTTTAGGATTTTTTAGATATCATAATAAACAGCATTATTTGTGGTGCCTGCTTCATCGAGATAAAAGTCAATACGACCTAAATGAATGCCTCCCCAGCCTACTTGGTTGATAAGCACAAACTCTTGATTTTTGTTTTGAGCAATGGTAGGTTTTTCTAAAAAAGTATGCGTATGCCCACCAATAATAAGGTCTATGCCGGAAGTTGCTTGGGCTAAAACTAGGTCTGAAATAATGTTTTTATCAAGATAGTCATAGCCAAGATGTGATAGGCAAATGACTAGGTCGCAATATTCTTCTTGACGCAAAATTTGGACGGTATCTTCTGCTATTTCTATAGGGTCAAGATAAACAGTTTCTTTGTACATCTTTTTGTTTACAAGACCTTCTAGTTTAACGCCAAGACCAAAAACACCAATGCGCACACCATCCTTAACAAAAACCTTGTAGGGTTTTGTGAGCCCTTCCATAATCGTATTGTGCATATCGTAGTTTGCGGTAAGCAGGTCAAACTTTGCGTGAGGCATTTGAGCGGCTAGACCGCCTACGCCATTATCAAAATCGTGATTACCGATAGTGGCTGCATCATAACCTAGCTTAGACATAAGCTTGAATTCTAGTTCTCCTCCATAAAAATTAAAGTATGGCGTGCCTTGAAACATATCTCCAGCATCAAGAAGCAGTACATTAGGATTTTCCTGCCGTACAGCATTAATAATAGGGAGTCTTCGGGCAACACCTCCTTGATTGGGATATTTAGAGTCATTATGGGGGAAGGGTTCTATATGACTGTGTACGTCGTTTGTGTGTAATATGGTGATGTGCTTTTTCGCTTTAAGCGAAAAATTACTTAAACTTAATCCTCCTATTCCTAACAAGCCTGCCGCGGCAGTTGTGTTTTTGATAAAGTTTCTTCTTTTCATTAGGATTTTTCTTTTGTCAAACGGTTATCACGCACAGGAGCGATGGTGTCATACTTTTTAAAATAATCTATGAGTACATTTCGTACTTTATAATCTAATGTGAGAAGACTTACAGGCTTTGTTAAAAAGGTCATATTGTCTCCACCACCTTGAAGATAGTCGCTGGTCGCAATAAAATAGGTTTCATTGTCAATAACCTGATGTCCTTGAATGCGTGCATCTTTAAGACTGCCATCTTTATTAAGGATTATTTCTAGATTAGAAATGGGATGTGCTATGCCTGTTGAAAGATATCGATACATTTCTTTCATTTGCTTGCCAGAGAGTTCTACCACTACTACTTCATTTTCAAAAGGCATAATTTCATAAGCGGTTCTAGTCGTTATATTTCCTTTGGACATACCCGATCTAATGCCTCCATGGTTTAGAAGTACGGCATTAAAAGTATAGCCTGTTCTGGATTTAAAAACGGGGTTAGCAAGCTCAAAAACGGCATCTGCCATCATATTTCCAATAGCGGTATTATACTTACTATCTTTCTTGCTTATACTTCGAGGTGTAAAAGCTAGGGTGCTATCCATTTCTGT
>JALZVV010000011.1 GCA_023299935.1 Dokdonia sp. | reverse complement strand
AGTTTATTCCCAATACTTGCCGCGGTGACTATATTCTTCTCTATGCGATTAACGACGAGTCAACAAACGATGCAGCAGCCTACTCAAGAGGGGATGCCAGATATGGGTAAAATGATGAAGTATATGATGTACTTCTCTCCTTTACTAATGTTGTTTTTCTTTAATAACTATGCGAGCGGATTGAGTTTGTATTACTTTATATCTAACTTAATAACCATTGGTATTATCCTAGTCATTAAGAAATATATCATTGATGAAGATAAGATTAGAGAAAAGATTGAAGTGAAAAAAGCACAGCCTAAGAAGCAAGGGCGTTTCCAGAAGAAAATGGCAGAGATGATGGAGCAGGCAGAGAAGCAAAAGAAAGCGCAACGTAAATAAAACACAGGTTTACAAACAAAAAAAAGCCACGCTATGCGTGGCTTTTTTATTAATAGTATTGAGCTTTTAGTACTCGTTAAGGGCCTTTACATATTCTCTAAGCTCTTCTTCATTTGCTTTCTTATCGATGTCTTTTATCAGACTAAAGAAATAACGTAGGCTATCTTTAGGGTCACTTTCTAATGCTTCTACCACGTCATCTTCATCTACAGGCTCATCTTGTGGGATTGGTATTGCAAAAGTTTCATTAGCTTCAATATGCTCTGCGCTTAAACGCGTAGCCTTAGCTAATAGCGGCAGTTCTTCTGATATAGTGTATGGTCTTAAGGCTTTAAGATCTTCTACCACAGTGTTTGTTATAATACCATTTTGCTCAACATCACTAATGAGTTTATTGAGGAGTATAATGGCTTTAGAATTTTGAAGTGTGTTCATACTAGGTGCTTTTTCGAGAGTTGCAAAGTTAGTTTTTTGTAATTCTTTTTACCACTTATTTTTGTTTAAATTCGAAGAATATTGATACAAATTTATGAGTAAACGGGCCTTAAAAAAGTATTTGTCTGATATGGACAAGGATGCGTTAGAAGAACAAGTGATTGATTTATACGAGCGTATCGCTCAGGTGAAAACCTATTATGACTTTGTTTTTAACCCAAATGAGGAGAAACTCGTACAAGAAGCCAAAGTTAAGATTAGCAACGAATACTTTCCTACACGTCGCAAAAAACCTAGAAAAAGACGTTCTGTTGCACAGAATTATATCAAGCAGTTTAAAACATTGGGTGTAGATCCCAAATTACTAGCAGATGTGATGTTATATAATATTGAGATTGCCCAAACCTTTACGGCATCTTATCCTATGAAGCAAGATTCCTTCTACAAGAGCATGTATAATTCATTTCAGGATGCGCTTCAATTTATCACATATCATCATCTTTTGGAAGACCTATCTAGTCGAATAGAAGGTATTTTAGATCAAGCTGAATCCCAAGAATGGATAAATACACATTTTTTTGAAGAGCTTATGGATCGTTTTGTTGATTAAATGTTCATAGAATGGATGCGATTTTTGAGTGTTCGCTTTCGCGAAAGCATAAAATCAATTAGTTTTGTAAGATTCTCAAAAAAACGTTTTAAAACATCAATTTGACCCAAGTTACAACTACACAAAGCTCGACTGAAAAAGAATTATACGATTACCAACTCAAAGACTTAGATGCTGTTTTTGATTGTATAGGCCGTGAGTCTTCTGATTATAATTTATTATATCAACTTCCTACTGGAGGCGGGAAGACAGTGATTTTTTCTGAAATCGTGAGAAGATATATTGAGAAGAATAACAAAAAAGTTGTTATTCTCACCCATAGGATAGAACTCTCTGCCCAAACTTCACGTATGCTTACTGAGTTTAATGTGCCCAATATGATTATCTCTAGCGATGTCAAAAACTTAGATGGTGCAGAAGACCTAATGTGTTATGTGGCTATGGTAGAAACCTTAACGAATAGGCTGCAGGAAGAGCAAATTGTGATGGATGATGTAGGTTTGGTAATTATTGATGAAGCGCATTACAACTCCTTTAGAAAACTCTTTAGTTATTTTCATAATTCTTTTATTCTAGGAGTAACGGCAACACCACTTAGCTCCAATATTAAGTTGCCTATGAAAGATCATTACAATGAGCTTTTAATAGGGGAGAGTATTCAATCGCTTATTAGTAGAGGCTTCTTGTCTAAAGCTACTACCATTAGTTATAATGTAGGTTTATCTTCGTTAAAGCTTGGTATTAATGGTGATTATACTGTAAAATCTTCTGAGATTCTATATACAGATTCTGGGATGCAAGAAAAATTACTTGCAGCTTATGAAGATCAATCAAAAGGGAAAAAGACGTTAATTTTCAATAATGGAATTAATACCTCTAAGTATGTCCATGAGACCTTTAGAGAAGCGGGTTATGCTATTCGTCATTTAGATAATACGAGTAGTGCTAAGGAGCGAAAAGAAATCCTACTCTGGTTTAAGGAGACGCCAGATGCTATTTTAACCTCTGTGAGTATATTGACTACAGGTTTTGATGAACCTACAGTAGAAACTATTATTCTTAATCGTGCGACTAAGTCACTTACGCTGTATTTCCAGATGATTGGCCGTGGTTCTCGAGTCTTACCTAATAAAAAAACCTTTAAAGTATTGGATTTGGGTAATAATGCGGCCCGTTTTGGATTATGGGAAGCCCCAATTGATTGGAAAGAGATTTTTGCTTATCCAGACTTTTACTTAGAAAATTTAATTGGCGATGAAGAGATAGAGCGCAACTTCTCTTATGTAATGCCACCGGATTTAAGAAAGGAATTTAGCAATACTGAGAAGGTGTATTTTGATATCAAGAAGGAGTACAAACGTGTAGTGGCAGAAGGTAAGAAGGCAAAAACAGCTTTAGATAATGCCGTAGAGCAGCACGCTATTATGGTTGTAGATAATAGTGAAGATGTTTTTGATGCCCGTATTCTAGCCCGTAAACTTAAAGAAGACATTGCCTATCGAGTAAGACAATACTCCTATAGTATTATGAACAATACACAAAACTATAGAGACTGGCTGCAAGAAGATTACGAACGTAAACTACGTACTCGTATCAATCAGATTTGTACAGAACGAGATATGTAAGCCGGTTTAGCTTTGTAACTCTTTTGCTACTGCCTGGACTTCATCCAAAACTCTAAGAAGATTGCCACTCCATAGTTGTTCTATTTGATCTTCTGTATAGCCTCTGCGCACAAGCTCTAAAGTGACATTGAGCGTTTCTGAAGCGTCGCTCCAGCCTTCAATACCACCACCACCGTCAAAATCAGAACTGATGCCTACGTGCTCAATTCCTATTTTCTCAATGAGGTAATCAATATGATCAATAAAATCACCTACGTCTACAGCAGGAGGGAGGTCTGTCATCGTTGCTAGCTTGGCTTTTTGGATAGGTAGCATTTTTGTATAGTTTGCAAAGAAAACAGCCTGTTCTGCTGGAGGTAATGCTCTTGCTTCTCTTCGTTCCATCCAGGTAATACCCATAGAATCTGCAATTTGTTTTAAGACTTCTTTTTCCCTAGCGTCTCTAGCTTCGTGCTTTGTTGTATTGAGATAGCTTTTAAACGCAACGGTTTGCACGACGCCTCCATTTTCTTTCATCCAGGCCAGTTGTTCATCATCTAGATTACGGCTGTGATTACATAAAGCTCTTGCAGAGGAGTGAGAAGCAATGATTGGCGCTTTTGTAAGTTCTATCATCTGTCGCATAGCTTCCTTACTAGGGTGAGATACATCGATCATCATCCCCACACGATTCATCTCATTAATGACGTCTTTGCCTAAGGCACTAAGACCGTTATGGAGCCAGATATTATCTGCTTCTCCAGTATTGCTATCACTTAGTTGGCTATGACCATTATGAGCAAGGGACATATAGCGGCCACCTAAGTTATAGAATTTCTCTATATTTTTAAGGTCTTCACCCACAGGGTAGCCGTTTTCAATACCTATCATTGCTACTTTCTTGCCTGATCTCCAGATGTCTCTTGCTTCTTGGGAAGTGGTAGCGAGTTGTATTTGGTTTGGGGCGATATCCTCACAGAGTTTATGGATGGCATCAAATTTAGACATCGCATTGTCATAGGCATTTTGATAGCCTTTAGCATTTAACGAATCTTGTCCGGTGTATACGATAAACCACGGCACATCAAGACCGCCTTCAAGCATTTTAGGCAGGTTTACTTGTGAGGTGAGCTTTTGGGTATAGTTGATAGAATCTGTAAAGTTATTGACGTTTATATCGCAATGCGTATCTAGAGTCATTACGTTTTTATGAATTTCTTTGGCTTTGGCAAGAATTTGAGCTTCTGTCATAGGTTGTTTTGATTGGGTACATGCGGTTAGTACGATAAGAGTGCATACAGCAAGAAAAGCTTTCATAGGATGGTTTTTAAGAGAGTCTCTAAGATAGGAAAACAAATAGTAAGTCGATTTGGGATGATACTATGGGATTCATAATATCTACTATTATACTGTATTGCGTCGAAAAAGTCTATTGAATACTACAAGCCCGAAAGTCATAATTATAATACATATAATCGCACCAACAACACCTGGAATCGACCAATATAATATAGGATTAATTGTTCTAAAAAGTTCAATATCTGCTAAAATTACTTCAAAGAATAGGATTCCTATTGTGCGATAAATAGGGAATATCATAAAAATTAGTATGAACACAAATGCTGTGATGATTGATTCTCTTTTTGAAATTTTAAGTATATGCTTTGAAACAGTGAAATAAGCAACAAATGAAATTATTTCAAGAAAAAGACGATATTTCAGATTTAGAAAACATCCTACAGAACTGCAAAAAACTAATCTTGACCAAGTTTCATCTTGCATTCCTATTTGAGCTAAGCTATTTTCAATAAAAACTCTAGTAAATACTAAGATTATTATTAAAAAATAAATCCCTGATTTTGATTTCATTTCCTTTGTAATCAATTGTTAATCAAATAGTAACTGCTAATATTACTCTGTGAACTTACTATTAGTGCATAGACTAAGATATAAAAAAGAAACCCCGTTACAACCAGTATGTTGTAACGGGGTTAACCAACCAACCAAAAAATCTAATTTATTCTAGCTTCTTCCTGCTCTAGAGCGACTGCTCGTTGATTTAGAAGATCGGCTTGAGTTGCTTCTTGAAGCGACTTTTGATTTTGAAGAACTACTTCTTGACGTTGTGCGCTTAGAAGTATTTCTATTACTATTGCTCGTTGCTCTTGTACTTCTTGAAGTAGTTGCTCTAGAGCTTGTAGCCTTTCGGCTTGGCGTACTTCTTCTCTGTGTAGTCGTACGTGTTTTTCTATTGTTTGTAGACTTCGACGTTGTAGCAATTCCTCTTGAGTTCCCTCTAGAAGTAGTCGTACCGCGATTGTTACTGTTAGCTATACCTCTTGAGTTTCCTCGTGTTGTTTTAGTACCACGACTATTAGTAGTTGCAATACCTCTTGAGTTAGTCGTCCCTCTAGTTACTCTCGCATTTGTTTTGCGGTCTGCTCTAGAGTTTGTAGCAACTCCTCTGTTAGTGCGATTAGTCGTTGTTCTTGCTGGTCTGATACTAGCGTTGTTACGATCTACATTATCTCTACGTCCATTGTTATGTGCTACACGTCCTGTGTTAGGTCTTCTAAAGTCTCTACGTCCATTTACATATCCATTGCTATATCCTCTATAATAGTTGTTACGGTGGTATACATAGCTGTAACGAATAGGAGTATAATATCTTCTATACGGTGTAGTATACACTAGACATCTATTAAATACAGGTCTGTAAAAGAAGTTATGGAAAGGTCTGAACACATAGTTTCTATTATACACATTTATAAATCCTGTGTAATGGCTATATACTCCATAGTTGTTATAGTGTACATACAAACCTCCAACACGATTGATACGATTGTTTCTATAATTGATACGTACATCCCCAGCCTGAGTTAAGCGTCCGTAGTTATCATAATACAGTGGGGTGTTCTCTACTTGGATTACCGCTCCATACTCATCATACTGGATATAAGGATCATAATCGAAACCGGTGTTGAAACTAATTCCAACTGGACCAGCATTCACATTAACATCTATTCCTTGTACATATTCTGGAATGTAGAAATCAAATTCTCCATCTGGAAACAACGAAAATTCAATTCCATTCTCCACAAAAATATATTTGCTTCCGTCAAATACAGCATTGTATCGAGCTGTTGTTTCACTAGTTGAAGTGCTAGAAGCAAATGTTGTGCTGCTTAGGGTGATTAGGCCTATAAGTAAGATTGCTAGATTTTTCATAATACAAAGTTTTAAATTATAACTATGTCATTTTTTAATTGACGATTTATACTATACAAAGGGCGTGCCATAAATATAAATCATTAATAATCAATAAATTAAATAAAGTCTAATTGGTGAATTTTCAATAAATTATACATCGCACTACAACGTTTGCGTAATTAATAGATTTATACTTAAGCCAGGCGTACCTCCTTGCCTGAATCCTGTATATTAATTTTGAAAGAACTCTTATACTATTGCGACATAATGCTAGAAACGCGGGGAAGCAACTATTATGTATGGTGCTATAAAAAATATCATAGTGAGCCATAGTTTATTAAATTAAATGGATAGTTCAGAATGAATTTTTTAGCAAACTGTGTTAAACAAAAGTAAAAGGAGATAGCTATTATATCTTTTTCTTGCTATATTTCACAGAATAAAAATTAAAGCGTATAGCATAAAAACTACTTTTTAAAATTAACCTTAAACCTAATTCGAAGATGGCGAGAGCAATGTTTGAATACACAAAGACTATACTAAAAAAAGTAAGTTTTGACAGTGTGCTGTTTTGTAAAGAATTACAAAAAGCATTAGAGCGATTACTTCCGTATGAAATTGAAGAACTTCGCATCTGGATCGATACCTTAATAAAAGGAAAACCGGAATTAAACCAATGTTTAATCTATTTAAAATAAAAAAAGACCTCTAAAAGAGGTCTTTTTTTATTTCTTGGCTATAGGGCTTATTATCTCTACATTTTGAAAGAGAATAGCACCTTTAATGACACCAGCAATGGTTGTTCTTAAGGCTTCTATGATTTGCATTTTCAGTTCGCTTTTAGGATAAATTAGACTCACTTCCCTAGCAGGAGAAGGATCTTTAAAGGATTTATACAATGCTTTTTCCTTTTCAGGTAAGTCTAAAGTGTGTAAATAAGGAAGTAAGGTCATACCTAAGCCTTCATTTGCAAGTTTTACTAAGGTCTCAAAACTCCCACTTTCTAAAGAAAAGGATTCATCATCATAATCTCGAGTAGCCTTACACAAATTAATCACGCCATCTTTAAAACAGTGACCATCTTCTAGCAGTAACATATCTGATAAATCTAAGTCTGTGGTTTCTAAGCTCTTTTTATCGTGTAAACGATGATTATGAGGCACATAGGCCATAAAAGGCTCATAATACAACGGTCTTTCCTTGATATTAGGATGTAATAATGGTGTAGCCGCGATAGCAGCATCAAGATGGCCATCTTCTAAGCGCTCGATAATGGTTTCTGTATTAAGCTCTTCTATTTTAAGTTTGACTTTAGGATATTTTTTGATAAAGTTTTTCAAGAACATAGGCAAAAGTGTAGGCATTATGGTAGGAATCACTCCTAATCTAAATTCTCCTCCAATAAATCCTTTCTGCTGATCCACAATATCACTAATTCGATTAGCTTCATTAACGATATTCTTAGCCTGAGATACTATTTCCTTTCCTATGTCTGTGAGTGCAATAGGCTTTTTAGAACGATCAAAAATGAGTATATCTAATTCATCCTCTAGTTTTTGTATTTGCATACTCAGTGTAGGTTGAGTCACAAAAGTTTTCTCTGCTGCCTTCGTAAAATTTGCGTGTTCGGCAACAGCCAGTACATATTTAAGTTGTGTGATGGTCATTTTTAGCTAGTTTTAAAAGCAAAAATAGCTATAAGAATTTCCTATAGCTATTTAATTATTGTTAATTATTGTTTATACACCTAAGCCTTTTACATCTTGATATGCAAGGTAATATCTTCATTACCTACAGTAAACTTAGCGTCT
>JALZVV010000010.1 GCA_023299935.1 Dokdonia sp. | reverse complement strand
ATGTTTGCTACACTCGTATTTTTTTGGAGTCATGTATTTGTTCTTGTGTTATTTGGGGCTTTGATTTTTTATGGGAAAAGTTCTTGGAGATATTGGTTTATTCCCGTGCTTTCGGTCGCGACGGTTGCCATCTTGACCACGTGTTATGTGCTTTATATTAATGAAGACAGTTCATATATTTTGAATATTATAGATGATGCCTCTTTTGATTTTAGACAATACAGTTTAATTAAAATTGTGCTGCCTATAGCCTTTGTAAGCACCTTTTTTCTGTGGACGGTTTGGACTTTTTTAAAAGAATCGGCAGCGGCCAGCGCCGCTTTGCGACCTACATATATATTAATTTTTGTCTTTGCCTTAGTGGCTTTATTAATAGTTCTTGTAGCACCAGATAAAAACGGACAAGAATGGTATTTTTTTGCAATTCCTCTGGCGATTATGGGCACTAGTTTTTTTGAAAATGAATCCAGTAAGTGGATTCCAGAGGCGCTACTCTGGATCATCGTATTACTCCCTTTTGCTCATTATTTTTTATGAAAAAACTGGATTTAGTACATATAGAATCCGAATTAAAAAAGCGATGGGCGTATCCGTATACCTGGTTGAGAAAACAAACTAATGACTGGGATAACGCCACAAAATTTATTTATAAAAATCCTGATTGGGACGCCTTCGTTCAAGAAATGGAATCCGTTTGGAAGGAAGGTAATTTTGATAAAAACAGTTTTTCCCATTATGCCATGAATAGGTGGTACAACTTCTGGAGCGCACAGGCAGTAGAGCAAATTTTTACGGACTTGCCGGGCGTTGCTCCTAATCCTAATCCTTTAGAAGATCATTATGATTTTAGATGGCTAGGAGAACGTTTTGATTTAAAAACGAGTGTCTTTCCTAAGGGATATGGGGAGAATCTTGCTTTCGCGAAAGCACAACCCAAGCACCTCATCCATTGGTTTTATAAAAACCAAAGCACAGAGCAACGCTTCCACCTTAAAAACAGATTATTTATTGTTTGTCATGACACAAATGGAGATCATTACAAAATAAAGGCAGAAATTAGGATGCTAGAAGGGCTTGTTCAGGACTACATGAAAGAACGCACGCCGGCAGATACAATCTCCTTAGATTTGCAGGAAGAATCAGAAACAATGGCAGATATAATCTGGGCAACGCGATGAATTATATAGGCTCAAAACATAAACTTTCTCATTTTATTAGCACAACCATTAAGGGTGTGTGTGGAGACGACTTGTCTACTAAAGTGTTTTGCGACCTTTTTGCCGGCACAGCTTGTGTTGGCCGGGGTTTTAAAGGTAGTGTAAAGCAAATTATTGCTAATGATTTAGAGTATTATAGCTATGTCCTTAACCGGAACTATATAGGTAACTACCTTCCTCTAGAGACCAATTATTTAATAGGAGAGCTCAATCTTCTAGCAGGTAAAAATGGTTTTATTGCCCAACATTATGGAGAAGGAAGCAAGGCAGAGCGCTTGTATTTTTCTAAACAAAATGCCCAGAAAATTGATGCCATTCGCCTGCAAATAGAAACTTGGAAGGAAGACCAAACCATAAATGAAGACCAGTATTTTTTCTTGCTCGCTTCGTTGCTCGAGAGTGCAGATAAGGTGGCAAATACGGCTTCTGTATATGGTGCTTATTTAAAAAGCATTAAGAAGTCTGCAGCTAAACCTTTACAACTATTTCCAGCCCAGTTTGAAACGACAAAGAATTCTCATCAAGTATTTCAGTCGCACAGCAATGATCTTATAAAAATGATAAAAGGTGATATTTTATACCTTGATCCACCCTATAATGCACGACAGTATGGAGCTAATTACCATTTACTAAATACTATTGCAAAATATGATACCTTTGCACCACGCGGAAAAACAGGCTTAAGACCGTACAACAAAAGTGCATATAGTAGTAAGCAAAAGGTAGATACCGCTTTTGAAGAATTGATTAAAAATGCACAGTTTAACTATGTGTTTTTGAGTTATAATAACGAAGGATTAATGTCGCCTGAAGCCGTCAAAAACATAATGAGTGCCTATGGCAAGTATGATATAGCTACCATAGAATATCAACGTTTTAAAGCAGACAAAACCCAAAACCGAAATCACAAAGCATCAAGTACCACAGAGTACTTACATATTTTAGAAAAGTAATCCTATGTTTATAGAAAAAGCAAATCGTATTTTTAAAGAAGTTATAGAGACCTATCATGTTGCTAACACTGTAGACCAGCCTTTTACAAACACTTACGATAAAGAAGAAGACCTTTTAGGACACCTGTTGTATAGAAAATGCTGGATCGATACGGTGCAGTGGCATTATGAAGATATCATTCGTGATCCAGAAATTGACCCTGTTGCAGCACTTACCTTAAAACGTAAGATTGATGCCTCTAATCAAGACCGTACCGATATGGTGGAGTATATAGACAGTTATTTTCTAGATACTCATAAGGATGTAGTTGCTAAGGACAATGCTACTATCAATACAGAGAGCCCGGCTTGGGGTGTAGATCGTTTATCTATTTTAGCGCTTAAAGTATACCATATGCATGAAGAAGCTACTCGTGATAATGCTTCTCAATCCCATCGAGATGCTTGCCAGACAAAACTAGATATCTTGCTAGAGCAGCGAGTAGATTTATCTACGGCAATAGACACTTTATTAGATGATATAACCCGTGGCGATAAGTATATGAAAGTGTATAAACAAATGAAAATGTATAACGACGACGAGCTTAACCCAGTACTTCGTAATATTAAAAAATAATGTCACCCTGAACCTGTCCAAGGGTGTACTTAAATTATGGGCTTCGACAAGATTAGCCTGACAATGAAAGCCACAAAACACATACTCATTATACGACTATCGGCTATGGGTGATGTAGCGATGACGGTTCCTGTGGTGTACGCTTTCGCGAAATCGAGCGTGCGAGATTCACGACCACCTGGAGAGCGAAGCGGTAAAGCACACCCAGAGGTAAAAATTACGTTTCTCACCAAAGCTTTTTTTCGTCCCATTGTGGAGACAGTACCCAACATACATTTTGTCGCTGCCGAAACTGATGGGAGGCATAAAGGAATTTTAGGACTTTGGAGACTTTCTAGAGAACTGAAATCAATGGGTATCACCCACGTGGCAGATATGCACAATGTATTACGCTCAAAAATTTTGAGAGCTTTCTTGAGATTACCAAGCGCATCTATTGACAAAGGCCGTGCAGAAAAGAAAGCCTTAACGCGAGCAACCAACAAGGAATTTATACAGCTTAAAACCACGGTACAGCGATATGCTGAGGTGTTTGAGGGATTAGGCTTTTCTAAAATAAAGCCCGCTGTTTTACCAAAACCTGTAAGTAATGATACGGTGTTGCACTTTACAGGACTGGATACTAAAAAATGGATTGGTATCGCCCCTTTTGCAGCACATCAAGGAAAGCAATATCCACTAGATCTAATGCGAGAAGTCATTCTAGGATTGGATAAAAGTGTTGAGGTGCGGTTGTTTTTATTTGGCGCACCTAATGAGAAGGACCAACTTTTGGAATTATCAAAAGATTGCGACTCGTGCACTATTGTAGCCGGAGCCTTAAAATTTCCAGATGAGATAAATCTTATAGCACAGTTAGACGGGATGTTTTCTATGGATAGTGGTAATGGCCATCTCTCAGCGATGTTTGGAGTTCCTACAGTGAGCCTTTGGGGAGTGACCCATCCGTATGCAGGTTTTGCCCCGTTTGGGCAGGAAAAGCATTGTTTGCTGTCCGATCGAGAGCAATATCCTTTAATTCCTACTTCTGTGTATGGGAATAAGCTGCCTGAGGGATATGAGAATGTGATGCGGAGTATTTCATCTAGAACGGTGGTAGAGAAGATAAAAACTATTTTGAAATAGAGTATTACTTCCTGTAATAACATTAGGGAATCTAAGTTGAAATTATTTTCGTCAAACTGAACTTGTTTCAGTTTCTCACAACACTGAGCAAAAGAGATTCCGAAATAAATTAAGAATGACGTATTTTCAAAACAAATTACTATGCGCGCATAGTAATTTTTGTATCTTTGGAAGCATAAGATAAACCTATGGCTACAAAAACATCCCTTAAAGAATTGCTAGGCATCACTCACCCAGTGATTATGGCGCCTATGTTTTTAGTATCCAATGTAGCGATGCTTAAAGCAGGAATGGAGTCAGGAATTGCTGCCTGTGTGCCCGCTCTTAATTATAGAACAATTCCGGAATTAGAAGTTGCAATTAATGAACTCAAAGTCGCAAAAGTATCTGGAGGAGCCTTTGGTATTAATCTTATTGTCAATAAATCGAACGTAAAATTTCCAGACCAACTAGACACGCTTTGTAAGCTAGGTGTAGACTTTGTGATTACCTCTTTAGGTTCACCTCGTATGGTGATTGATAAATGCAAACCTCTAGGCATTAAAGTGTTTTGTGATGTTACAGATCTTGGCTATGCACAAAAAGTAGAAAGTTTGGGCTGTGATGCACTAATTGCTGTAAATAATCAAGCAGGAGGACATCGCGGTAATCTCTCCCCAGAAGATTTAATCAAAGAACTCGACAAAAACTGCGGCATTCCTGTGATTACAGCAGGCGGAGTAGCAGATAAAGCAGACCTAGACAGAGCAATGTCCTATGGTGCCATAGGAGCGAGTATTGGGAGTCCGTTTATTGCAAGTGAAGAAGCATCTGTCTCCCAAGAATACAAGCAAGCCTGTGTAGATTATGGTGAAAAAGATATTGTAATGACCCAGAAGATTTCTGGAACTCCGTGTACGGTAATCAATACGCCTTATGTTCAAAAAATAGGAACGCAACAAACTTGGATAGAAGGTATACTTAACA
>JALZVV010000009.1 GCA_023299935.1 Dokdonia sp. | reverse complement strand
AAACGGACAGTTCAATTCCTTTACTACAGAGGGACAAGAAGAAGCCTGGAACTTACCACAACTTAGCGCTTCTGTTTTTGGAGATTATCAAATTACAGAGCAGTGGTTTGCTGGAGTTAATCTGTTTTTTGTAGGAGAGCGTGATGATTTAGATTTTGTAACAGATCCAACAGATATATTAGCGACACCGCAAACGATAACATTAGATAGTTATATCGATCTTAATTTTCACGTAGGTTATAGATTAAATGATCGTTTAAGCGCTTTTGGTAGGATTAATAACATTTTGGATGATGATTATCAGAAGTGGCAAAATTATCAGGTACAAGGATTGCAAGGAATGCTAGGCGCAACCTACAAGTTTGATTTTTAACTCCTCCTCGTCATAATGAACTTGTTTCAGCATCTCATACGAGAAGAATGTTGCATTAAAAGTAACAGGATGCGACCCTGAAATAAATTCAGAGTGACGCCCGTCTCTGGTTATGCTGCACTTGTTTCAGCATCTCACACGGGAAGAATCTTTAAGGAGATAAACGAGGTTTAGAAAAGGGTTTTGTACTTTAGTGCAAAACCCTTATTAATGACTAGATTTTCGTTTTTAATCCTGATTGTTATCAGCTTTATTTCTTGTACGCAGCAAGAACAGGTAGACCTGATTATTACTAATGCAAACATTTATACTGTAGATAATGCCTTTTCTAAAACAGAAGCTTTTGCAGTAAAAGACGGCAAGTTTGTTGCTACAGGAACTACCAAAGAAATCACAGCAGCATATACCAGTACTCAAGCTATTGATGCTGTTGGACAAACAATACTCCCAGGGCTTATTGACGGGCATTGCCATTTTTATGGATTAGGTCAAAACCTTCAGGTTGTAGATTTAGTCGGAACAACTAGTTTTGATGAGGTGATCGCACGCGTAGAGGCTTTTGCAAGAGCAAACCCTTCAAAAACATTTGTACGAGGCAGAGGTTGGGACCAGAACGATTGGGAAGTGCAAGAATTCCCTACTAAAGAGCGTCTGGATGTATTATTCCCTAATATTCCAGTAGCTTTAGAACGTGTAGATGGTCACGCCTATCTCGTCAATCAGAAAGCCTTAGACATGGCAAATATTACGGCTGCAACCCAGGTTTCTGGTGGCGAAATTGTAAAAGTGAATGGAAAAATTACAGGAGTGCTAGTAGACAGACCGCAAGAAATGATAGATGCGGTAATGCCGCAGGCAAGCAGAACACAAAACATAAATTCATTGATGGGCGCACAAGAAGTTTGCTTCTCTTATGGATTGACTACGGTGAACGATGCTGGTTTGGACAAAGAAATCATCGAGATGATTGATAGCCTTCAAACCGCTGGTGATTTACAAATGCGAGTATATGCGATGATCAGTAATAAGGCCAAAAACCTTGACCATTATCTAACTACTGGAAAAGTAAAAACAGATTATCTTAATGTACGTTCGGTAAAGGTGTATGGAGATGGGGCTTTGGGCTCTCGTGGTGCGGCATTAAGAGAAGATTATTCTGATAAAGAAGGGCATTTTGGAGCTATGATTACTCCAGCAAATGAAATGAATGCACTCGCTAAAAGAATTGTGAAAGCCGGCTATCAGATGAATACCCACGCTATTGGAGATAGTGCAAATGTGGTCGCTTTGCGTGCCTATAAAAATGCATTACAATCAACCGCTGATCCACGCTGGAAGATAGAGCACGCTCAGGTGGTCTCTGCCGCCGACTTTGATTACTTTGGAGATAAGATATTGCCATCTGTACAACCTACTCATGCGACTAGTGATATGTATTGGGCAGAAGATAGAGTAGGAGCTCATCGTATTAAAGGCGCTTATGCTTACAAAGATTTACTCAATAAATCAGGTAAAGTTATTCTAGGAACGGACTTCCCTGTAGAGCAGGTGAATCCATTTTACACCTTTTATGCCGCTGTAGCACGTAAGGATTTAAAGCAATATCCAGAAGGAGGGTATCAGATGGAGAATGCACTTTCCCGAGAGGAAACCCTTAAAGGGATGACTATTTGGGCAGCCTATTCTAATTTTGAAGAAGATGAAAAAGGAAGTATTGAGACTGGTAAATTTGCTGATTTTGTCATCTTGCCTAAAGATATTATGACTATACCAGAGAATGAAATTCCTGCAATGTATGTAAATGACACTTATGTAGGAGGAAAACGAGTTTACACCATTCCTAAATGAAAAATCCCCAAGATCACTTAATTGAACTTGCACATTATAGAATGCCTTTCGGGAAGTATAAGGGACAATATCTAGTGGATATCCCAGAAGCATATTATGTGTGGTTTAGACAAAAAGGTTTTCCAGAAGGCAAACTGGGAAGACTCCTCACAGAGATGCATGAAATAAAAGTTAACGGGCTAGAGCCAATAGTGCGCAAAGTACAAAGGCAATACCCTAGACCTAGTAATCTAATGAGGTAAATGATAGGTTGATAAGATGATTAGTCGGTGCGTTGAGGTGTTTATAATTGTTATAGATGACCCAATGGAAGTAAGCCTTTATTAGGATTAATGGCTCAAGTGTTTATGCGGTTAGTAGTTTTGTTTTTTAATTCAAAATGTAAAAATTTCACTAAACACTAAACACTAAACACTAAACACTAAACACTAAACACTTTCTAAATCCCCTTATGAATAATAAATATCGCAGGTCGTTTGTGAAGCTCGGGCATACTGGCTTTCCAATCTGATGCGGTTTTGGTTAGGATAAACTCCGTAGGAAGTGTAATATCGCAGGCTACACAGACTTGAGTTTCTGAATGAACAGTACTTACGATGTCTTGTAGCATTTTATCATTACGATATGGCGTTTCTATAAAGAGTTGGCTTTGTCCTTGTTCAAAAGATAATTTTTCTAGTCGTTTGAGTTCCATTTTGCGTTGTTTTTGTTCTATAGGTAGGTATCCATTAAACGCAAAGCTTTGCCCATTCATACCACTCGCCATCATTGCCATTAGAATAGAAGAGGGTCCTACAAGCGGGACTACTTGTATTCCTTTTTGGTGGGCTATTTTCACTACTTCTGCTCCTGGGTCTGCAACGCCAGGCACTCCTGCGTCTGAGAGTAAGCCTATATTTATACCGTCAAGACAGGGTTGTAAGTAGCCTGGTATTTCAGAAGCTTCAGTAAATTTATTGAGTAGATTGAGTTGTAATGAAGGCTGTGATTTACTCGCCGAAATGGCCTTAATAGAGCGTCTCGCAGCTTTCTCATTCTCTACAATATAATGGTCAATCATTTCTACCACCTTCTTTACAGAAATGGGTAACACTTCTAATGCACTTGTTGCGCCTAGTGTAGTGGGTATTAAATACAGCTTGCCATTTGGGGTGTTGTTCATACTTAACGTACAACTAATTTTAGGGTTTGATTGGTACCGGTCATACGAGCGATATAAACACCTGAACTTAAACTGGTAATTGAGAAATTGGTTGAGCTACTTTTGATAGGTTCAGATTGAACTAATTTACCTGTTAGGTCGTAGATGTTAAGTTGTTCCGCTTTCGTGAAAGCAGGATATTCAAAATTCACTTGATTTTTTGCAGGATTAGGGAATAAACTAGCACTTGAAAACGCATTGTCATCTATGCTTAATACACTGGTGTCAATTATATTGTAAATTGCTCCGGCATCAGGTATGGCCACATACATTTCACCAGCTAAATCTACACCAAGACTGGCTATTCCTCCATCAAATGGACCAAAATATGTAATCTCATTATCCTCATTTAGAGTTGCCATTTCAGCAGAGCAGAAATCTCCAAAAAGATAGGTTCCTACCATATTTGGAAACTCGGTACCGCGATACACATAACCTCCGGTAATACTGCATTTAAAAATTCCGTTACCAGAGTGAGTATATTCTGCTACAGGAAATGTAAGTGTATTGTTGTCTGGGCAACCTGATGTGTTGAATGGTTCACTACCTTCAAAACATCTCCAGCCATAGTTTTCGCCTCCTATAGAAGCCGTGCTTACACGATTAATTTCTTCAATCTCATTCTGACCTACATCTGCAATCCATAAATCGTCGTTCTCACTATCAAAAGAAAATTTCCAAGGATTACGTAGGCCATAGGCCCAGATTTCATCACGGGCTGCGTTATCGTTTACAAAAGGATTATCAGCGGGAATACCGTAGTTTAATCCAGCGTTAGGATTATCGATATCGATGCGTAATAGTTTGCCTAGTAATAGGTTTAGATTTTGCGACCTGTTTCCTGGATCGCCTCCACTACCTCCATCACCTAGGGCGATATATAAAAATCCATCTGTCCCAAACTGGAGCGAACCTCCATTGTGATTGGAAAAAGGTTGCGATACCATTAGGATAGTAGATTGAGAATCGGGATCAGCAATATTAGCATCATCACTCACTGTAAAGCTAGAGATAACGGTATTGTCACTTCCAGATATGGTCTCAATATAATTTACGTAAAACAAGCCGTTAGTGGCATAGTCTGGATGGAAAGCAAGCCCTAATAGTCCTTCTTCAAAACCTGCATCATTAATAACATTAGTGAGGTCTAGAAAAGGCTCGTCGTTAATAGACCCATCTGTATTTAAGATTCTAATTAGTCCTGACTGCTCTACAATAAATAGACGGTCGTCTCCTGCATTTTTAATTTCTACAGGACCGTCAAATCCAGAAGCAAAAAGTTCTAAATCTATAATTGGTGGGTTTTGTGCTTGTAGTGTGGTTACGAAAGCGAGTAGGATCAATGATAGGATTTTCATAATAGTAGTTTTTTTAAATATACGATAAGTTTTTTAAGATGGATTTTATTTCAAGGTATTTGCAATTATCTCACAGGATTGTTCAAGCATATCGTATACCCTATTAAAACCATCATCTAAACCGTGGTAAGGATCAGGCACATCTACTTTTTCACCGGGGAAAAGGGTATCTAGAATCATACTTACTTTCTTTTTTTCCTCCTGATTTTGTGCAAGATTTAATACGTTTTCTAGGTTTGAACTGTCCATAACATAAATGTGATCAAAATTTATAAAATCTTGATGAGAGAACTGTCTTCCTCTCAGATTAGAGATGTCTAAACCATTTTTTTTAGCTACAGCAACACTTCTCGGGTCAGGAGGATTTCCAATATGCCAATGCCCGGTTCCGGTGCTATCAACCTCATATTGAGCGGGGTCGAGTTTACTCCTGAGCAAACCTTCTGCAAGAGGAGAACGACAAATATTACCCAGACATACCATTAGAATTTTTGTTTTGGACATAAGTTTCAATTTCGAATTCCTAAATTAGGAATAAGTAAGCTTATGCGAAAGCATAAAAACAAAAAAAATCCCCAACATCACCTGTTGGGGATTAGTATATTTTGTCGTCTAAAAATTAGACTGTCAGCTTTTTATTAAGATCCTCTACATATTTTCTAAACTGCTTGTCTGTAGATGCAAGATTATCTACAGTTTTACAAGCGTGTAGCACGGTAGCGTGGTCACGTTGTCCTATTTGAGAGCCTATACTTGCCAAAGATGCTTTTGTAAGTTTCTTAGCAAAGAACATCGCTAGTTGTCTTGCCTGTACAATATGGCGTTTACGTGTTTTAGACTGTAAGGTGTCTACATCCATCTGGAAGTAATCTGAAACGATTTTTTGTATGTAATCGATTGATACTTCACGCTTGGTATGCTTCACATAATTGTCTACAATCTTTTTTGCAAGATCTAATGTGATTTCTTTTTTATTGAAAGAAGAGTGTGCTATTAATGAAATAATGGCTCCTTCTAACTCTCTAATATTAGTTTTTATATTGTTTGCTAAAAACTCAACAATTTCTTCCGGCATTTCTACACCATCTTGATATAGTTTATGCTTAATGATAGAAATACGTGTTTCAAATTCTGGATGCTGCAACTCTGCAGAAAGCCCCCACTTAAAACGAGATAATAAGCGTTGCTCAATATCTTGCATATCTACGGGTGCCTTATCACTAGTAAGTATTACTTGCTTTCCGTTCTGGTGCAAATGATTAAAAATATGGAAGAATACGTCTTGCGTTCCGGCCTTCCCACTCAATAACTGAATATCATCTACTATCAAAATATCAATAACTTGATAGAAGTGTATAAAGTCATTTCTATTATTCTTTTTTACCGACTCTATATATTGCTGCGTAAACTTCTCTGCAGAGATATAAAGAACGGTTTTGTCTGGATATTTGTCTTTAATCTGAACACCAATAGCATGTGCCAAGTGTGTCTTACCTAATCCTACTCCTCCAAAAACGAGTAATGGATTAAAAGAAGTTCCTCCAGGCTTGTTTGCTACTGCCATACCAGCAGATCTTGCCAGTCTATTAGAGTCTCCTTCTAAGAAGTTATCAAAATTATAATTAGGATTGAGCTGAGACTCTATTTGTAAATTACGTATACCGGGAATTACAAATGGATTCTTAAGCTCAGGATTTTTATTCTTTAAAGGTGCATCTACATGTTGAGATTTTAATGTACTGCGATTTGCACTTGGTATTTTTTCTGTGAAAGGTTGATTGTTACCATAAGTGTTTTCCATTTTAATCACGTAGACTAATTTGGCCGTTTCACCTAATTCTTTGTTAAGAGCAACTTTTAAAAGTTGCACATAATGTTCTTCCAACCATTCATAAAAAAACTTACTAGGAACCTGAATGCTTAGAGCTGCATCTGTGAGTTTGACAACCTTTATGGGAGCAAACCAAGTTTTGTATGCTTGGGGTGTGATATTGTCCTTTATAAAAGAGAGACAGTTATCCCATACAGCTTGTGCAGATTTCGTCATTTAGTTAGTTCGCTTTTATTAGGTTTGAATAAAACTGAAGAAGTACAACTTGTTGAAAATTTCAACAAAAACCCCCTCTCTTTTGGTTAGGCAAATATGTGAACAATTTTTTGAATAAAAAAACGAAATTGGGCTTGTTTATTGATTAAATTTTGTGCATACTTACATAGATTTAAATCTACAAAAAAATCTTCTTTACTTCGTTGAAAACTTCAAGTTCTTTTGTTAAAATTAGATATGCAGAAACAGATCAGATGGGAGTCGTTTATCACGGTAACTATGCGCAATATCTTGAATTAGCACGGATTGAATGGTTGAGTAAGCTTGGTATTTCATATAAAAAAATGGAAGAAGAGGGGGTTATGCTTCCAGTTTACAACTTAAATATTACTTTCAAAAAATCAGCAGTATTTGATGATGAGATTAGGGTTGAAACTAGCCTTAGAGAAATACCTTCAGCTCGCATAATTTTTGACTACAAAATCTACAATAAAGAAGAAGATTTATTGACAATAGCTAGCACAGAATTGGTCTTTATTAATATGAAAACAAATAGACCCATGAGATGTCCTTCGTATATTCTCGATAAACTGTAGGGAATTATTTCATTCTTCCTTAAAAGTTACACCATAAATATTTTTTACAAGTGAAATTACACGGTCGGCTTCTTGCTGTCTAATAGCTAATAAATATTCACAATTTAAGGACATATTTTGTTCAATGATTTGAATGTTTTCATCTTTTATTAAACGCATAACAGTATTCATAAGCGGGTACTCAAATACGATACTAAAGTGCACATCAATGGTGCGTTCTAGAATAGAACTTGATTCTAAAGCCAATTTAGCCCCTGTCCTATATGCATTAATAAGTCCACCAACGCCTAACTTGGTCCCTCCAAAATACCGAACGACCACCACTAGTACATTAGTAAGGTCAAAGGATTGTAACTGTCCGTGTATTGGTGCTCCCGCACTATTACTAGGCTCACCGTCATCATTTGCTCTAAATCGTTCATATTCTTTCCCTAAAACCCAGGCGTAACACCAGTGCCTCGCTTGGTAGTGTTGTTTTTTTAATTGCTCAATATGACTTTTAATTTCATCTTCATTAGTGACGGGGTATGCGTACCCAAAGAATTTACTGTTGCGATCTTTAAATAAAACTTCTTTAGAAGGCTTTGAAATGGTGCGGTAGGTGTCTTTCATAAAGTGTTTTGCTTTCGCGAAAGCAAAAAAAATAAAATTTATGCCAATGTAACTAAAACAATACTAATCACAGCAAGTATGATTCCAATCCAATTCTTAGCAAGGAGTCGTTCTTTAAATAAGAAAATGCCTAGTACTGTAGACAATATGACAATAGATACATTATTTAAGGTAAAGATACTACTGCTATCCATGCCATCAATACGTAGGGCTTCTACCAGGAAATAAATCGAAAAATAATTAGGAACGCCCAAGAGAATTCCCGCTATAATGTTTTTAAATGCGAGTTTGGCATTACCTTTTATGAGATAATAACTAATAAGTAGGATTCCTAAGATGCCTGCACTAAGAAATATAGTGGCAGAAAATATTCCTGCGTCTGTTTCTTTAACGTGAGCGTGTTCAAAATATTTAAGAGAGACATCAATTATACCACTGCCTATTAATATAAGGAATGGAAAGAGTAGAGAATTGCTACTCAATAACGATTTTTCCTTTGCTGA
>JALZVV010000008.1 GCA_023299935.1 Dokdonia sp. | reverse complement strand
GAGCTTTCAAAAAGTTTTAAAAGCAGTTCGTTGTAGGTATCTTTTTTTTGCTTTCGCGAAAGCGCAATCCACACCATTTGTATCACGAGAGCCTCCATATTTCGTGCATAGACTTTAGGGTTGTCTTGAGTAATTAGATAATGCTCAAAAGCTAAGACATCTATATATAAAAGTGCATTAGTTATAAGATGACTAAAATTCTTTTTTATAAGAGGCTCATTTGTCTGAATGCGTTGCTCAATTACTTTTTCCAGACGATCAAATTTAGATTCTTTAAGTAATTGAAAACCTCCTTTTAAGCAAGAATCTAGGCCTGTATAAAAATCTAGAATTGCAATTATACACTCTTGAGGATTGGCATTACTAATGGTATCATAAAAAGTAAAGACTAAGGCATCAAAGAGATTGACCTTGGTTTTTTCTTCTTCTGTCCATTTCAAGAGTTGGCTTTCTTCATCACAAAAGGTACTAATAGAAGTCCCGTAAATAAAACCATTTGTACGTAACTGGGCATACATCTCATACTCATCCATAGGATGGAAGGAGAGATGATTGAGAAAATAGCTTAGGTGTTTTTTTATCCAACCCGGGGCCGACGGATTCATTGTTTAAATTTTCCCTAAAGATAATTGGAATTAAGGCATAAAAAAACTCCTGCGAGCAGGAGTTTATATTCTTTATATGTTATGTTCTAGAAACGATACCCAATACTAGCACCACCTCTAAAAAAGCCGCTTGGCGCAAAATCTTCTCCGCCTAAATAACGGCCACCACCTAGGGAGAGTTCTACCACAAAACCATTGCGGCTAACCCATTTTTGACCTACGGCAAAACCAATACCAAACTGTGACCAATCCCGGTTAGTTTCTGTAGAAATGCCGGCAATCTCATTAAAGGCGAGAAAGGTTTCTTCTCCAGTGGCATATTGCAAAAGTCCTTCGGCAAAAAAACCTTTTCCTCCATAATCTTCTCTACTAAAGAAATACTGTCTGTAATAGGGTGTAATGGCAAAATCTTGAGGTAGTTCTATATCATTGTCTGAACTTAAAGCCACATTTATACTGGCACCTACTCCAGAATACCTGTTTATTACATATTCATAACCTATGTCTATAGCAGGTATGATTAAGCCTTCTAAAGCATCAATACGCAATTCGTGCTTTTTTCCATTAAAGGTATTGATGTTTACTGGTTGCTCGTCATTATCTTCTTGCGCAATCGCATTAAAAGAAAACAATAATGCAGCAAGAATAAGAAATTTATGATTTTTCATAATAGTGTTGTTAGTTATTAGTCAGATCTTTAAAATGCCCAATGGTTGCGTCTATTATAAAACTTAACAAAGACTTAACATTTAACTTATTTGTAACGTAGAGCGGTTAATTCAGCAATCTTTACAATAACTTCTGTTGCCTTAATCATACTCTCTACAGGCACATATTCATACCTCCCGTGAAAGTTATGACCTCCTGCAAAAATATTAGGACAGGGCAGTCCCATAAAACTTAGCTGGGACCCATCAGTACCGCCGCGTATGGGTTTGATTAAAGGCTTTATATCTAATGCTTTCATCGCATCTTCTGCAATGTCTACAATATGCATTACAAGTTCTACCTTCTCGCGCATATTGAAGTATTGATCCTTAATAGCAACTTTAATTACTTCCTTCCCTAGCTTATTATTAAGCTCTGCCGCAAGTTTTTGCATCATCTCCTTACGAGCTTCAAAGTGCCCCTTATCGTGGTCTCTAATAATATATTCTAGTTGCGTCGCATCTACACTTCCGTTTATGCTGTATAAATGAAAAAAGCCTTCACGATCTTGGGTATGTTCTGGAGTTTCTAGCCTGGGAAGGGAGTTAATAAAATCTGTTGCGATATACATACTGTTCACCATCTTTCCTTTAGCATATCCTGGATGTACAATTTTACCTTCTATAGATACTACAGCACCAGCGGCATTAAAGTTTTCATATTCTAATTCACCTATCTGGCTACCATCCATCGTATAAGCCCACTCAGCATTAAACTTTTTCACATCAAAGTGATGCGCACCTCGTCCTATCTCTTCATCTGGTGTAAAGCCCACGCGCAGGTCGCCGTGTTTAATTTCTGGATGGGCAATAAGATATTGCATAGCTTCCATAATCTCGGTAATGCCAGCTTTATCATCTGCTCCCAATAGTGTGGTGCCATCGGTAGTGATTAATGTCTGACCTTTATATTGCCTAAGGTCTTCAAAATAGGAAGGCGAAAGCACAATATTTTTTTCTGCATTGAGAATTATATCTTCTCCATCATAATTCTCAATAAGTTGTGGTTTTACATCTTTTCCTGTAAAATCTGGCGTAGTATCAAAATGAGATACAAACCCAATGGCAGGTACTTTATGACTTACATTGGATGGCAAAGTGGCCATCACATAAGCCTTATCATCTATAGACACATCGCTCATACCCATCTCTTCTAGTTCTTTTGCAAGTTTACGAGCGAGGTCCCACTGGCGTTCAGTACTAGGCGTAGTATCACTAGCCGGATCACTCTCGGTATAAATGGTTACGTAACTTATAAAACGGTCTATTAATGCTTGTTTATTGATCATAGTGATACTTTCATTAAGTGTTATTGATTACGCTTTCGCGAAAGCATAAAATTAAGCTTTTTCACGTACTTTTGTATACCAGAAACAACTGGATATGTACAAACTTCTTTTGCGACCTTTACTTTTTTCTTTTGACCCAGAAAAAGTACATTATATTACTTTTTCTTGGATACGAAGACTCTTCAAATTAGGACTAGGCGGTATATTGAAAAATATGGGAACGATTGACGATAGTCGTCTAGAGAGAGAGGTTTTCGGGCTAAAATTTAAAAATCCAGTAGGGCTTGCTGCAGGTTTTGATAAAGATGCAAAACTGTTTAATGAGCTCGGTCAGTTAGGTTTTGGATTTATTGAAATAGGAACCCTTACTCCAGAAGCCCAAATAGGAAACCCTAAAAAACGACTCTTTAGACTTAAAGAAGATCAAGGGCTTATTAATAGAATGGGCTTTAATAATGGAGGGGTAGAAAAAGCTGTATTGCGCTTACAAAAGAACAAAGGGATATTAATTGGCGGTAATATTGGAAAAAATACGCAAACCAAACCAGAAGATTATACTCAGGATTATCTTACTTGTTTTAATGCATTACATCCCGTAGTAGATTACTTTGTACTTAATGTAAGTTGCCCTAATGTCTCTAGCCATGCCAAACTAAATGATAAAGACTATCTTGAAGAATTGATAAGAGCTGTACAGGCTGCTAATAATACTTTTGATGCACAGCGTCCTATCGTTTTAAAGATTGCGCCAGACCTTAATGAAGGACAGTTAGATGAAATTGTAGCTTTAGTGTATAGTACCAACTTAGATGGTGTTATTGCCAGTAATACCTCTACCAATAGAAAGGGATTAATAGCGGGTGAAGAACGATTAAAAGAAATAGGCAATGGCGGTTTAAGTGGTATTCCTATCAAGGATAAGTCTACAGCAGTTATTAAATACCTTTCTGAAAAAAGTAAAGGTAGTTTTCCTATTATAGGTGTAGGAGGAATTCACTCTGCTCAGGATGCGCTGGATAAACTAGAAGCGGGAGCTGCGCTAGTACAGTTATATACTGGCTTTGTATATGAAGGTCCAGGATTAATAAAAAATATTAATAAAGCAATTTTACAAAATGCGTAATTCCCACAAAATACTAATAGCAGCGGTTGTTTTTATGTTGATGAGCCTAAAACCAGATTTTGCCACATTTATCCCTCAAATTGTAAAATTAGGTTTAGCAGGTGTCTTATTGCTTCTTGGATTTTATCTGATGTGGAAGGAAAGACAGTGGTAAATTATGATAGAAACCTTACTTGCTTTTGCTGGGGCAACCGTAGTACTCGCATTATCACCAGGGCCAGATAATATTTATGTGCTTACCCAGAGTATAGTAAACGGTTCTAAATCTGGGATAGTGACTACAGCAGGCTTAATAACAGGCTGCATTTTTCATACAATCCTTATTGCTTTTGGTGTTTCTGCGTTGATCGTAGCATCTCCTCAGTTGTTTTTTGCGATTAAAGTAGTAGGAGCATTGTATCTTCTATTTCTTGCATACAATGTGTTTAGAAGTGATGCAACAATTGCACTTTATGATACTGTTTCTAAAAACTCATTAATTGGGCTATACAAACAAGGTATTATTATGAATCTCCTTAATCCTAAGGTGATGATTTTTTTTCTTGCTTTTTTTCCAGCATTTCTATGGGAACCCGAAGGGAATACAATACCTCAATTTCTTGTTTTAGGTGGTGTATTTATGGTGACTAGTTTTCTTGTTTTCGGAAGTATAGCGCTACTAGCATCTTATATTGCAGGCTATTTAAAAAAGGCTTCTCGTTTGGGAGTTGTTTTAAAATGGCTTCAAATAGTCGTTTTTGTGGGTATAGCGATTTATATACTTTTGTAATTGAATGATAATCTTAACGACAATTTTTCAGGACACATTTCGCATAAGCGTAATTAACCCTATTTTTATCCTGTGAAAGAAACCGTAAAAATTATTGAATGCCCTCGGGATGCGATGCAAGGAATTAAAGATTGGATTCCTACAGAAGCTAAGCTTCAGTACATCCAATCGCTATTGCGATGTGGTTTTGATACTATTGATGTGGGCAGTTTTGTCTCTCCAAAAGCTATCCCTCAAATGATGGATACGGCAGAGTTACTTCACAAATTAGATCTATCCACCACAGAAAGTAAATTACTTACGATTGTGGCTAACTTGCGCGGAGCCAAAGCTGCTGTGACACACGATATGGTAGATTATTTGGGATATCCTTTTTCTATTTCAGAGAATTTTCAAATGCGCAATACACATAAGACTATAGCTCAGTCTGTAGCCATTTTACAAGAAATTCTCAACCTAGCTGATGCAAATAATAAAGAAGTTGTGGTCTATATCTCTATGGGTTTCGGAAACCCTTATGGTGATCCTTGGAATGTGGATATTGTAGGGGAGTGGACCGAGAGACTAAGTGCAATGGGAGTGAAGATACTTTCTTTGTCTGATACGGTTGGGACTTCTAATGCAGAGAATATCGATTACCTATTTTCTAACTTAATACCTAAGTATCCGGATATTGAATTTGGTGCGCATTTACATACCACGCCTACTTCCTGGCACGAGAAAGTTCATGCAGCTTATGAGGCTGGATGCAGACGATTTGATGGTGCCATACAAGGTTTTGGCGGTTGCCCTATGGCAAAAGATGACTTAACAGGGAATATGCCCACAGAAAAATTGATATCTTATTTTGCAAAGGCAAAAGCCTTTGATAATATTAATACTATGTCTTTTGAGAGCAGTTATAATGAGGCCTTAAAAGTATTTCAGAAATATCATTAAGAGCGAATCAATTTCTTGAGCAATACAATTTGCCCGAGATGATAGTAGCAATGTGATACCATCCCATTAATATTGCGATTGTAATTGCCGTAGGCTTCTTTTACAAAGGTATCTTCTATATTTTCATCAGGTAATTGCGAAAGTTTATGGGCAAAGGAATGAGCGTTATCAAGTAATAAAGTACGAAGTTTACCCCAATCGCTTTCTGTTTTTAATACTGGCATATCAAAACTATATGCATCTTTTATTGTTAATTCACCACCTTCCAGGAATTCGAGTACCCCTTGTATGTAAAAATTGATATGAAAGGTGAGTAAGGCAATGCTATTGAAATTATTATAGGAGCTAACCGCTTCCTTAAAAGTGATATCTTCAAGAATCTCCTTAAAATTAGTATTGGTTACCCATTTGCCATTGAGTAGCACTTCTTCAAAACGATGCGCAAGTTGTTGGGCTTGAGTCATAATAGTTAATTCTTAGAAGAACAAGATACGTAAGAGTATGCACTATATATAATTTATATGATAAATTACAAAAGTCAAATATCTTGGTAGTATGCGCAACATATAGAATAACAATCTGTTAAAAACTCCTTATTATTTTCTATAGAATCATAGTTTTTTAGTGGTCTTAAAATTGGTATTTTTGCCTATGCAAAACAATGTCCTCATTTTAGACTTTGGGTCCCAATATACCCAGCTCATTGCACGTCGCGTGCGAGAGCTCAATATATACTGTATTATAAAACCATATAACAATCCACCAGAGGATTTATCGAGTTTCCAGGCGGTGATTCTATCGGGTTCCCCACACTCTGTGAGAGGCGAAGATGCACCACATCCAGATTTATCTCAAATTAAGGGTAAGAAACCTTTACTAGGCGTTTGCTATGGAGCGCAATATCTAGCACAACATTTTGGTGGTGAAGTAGGGCAGTCTAATACTAGAGAATATGGTCGTGCAAATCTATCGCTAGTAAAAGAAGGTGAAGCTTTTTTAAATGGTGTTTCGGTAAATAGCCAAGTATGGATGAGTCATAGTGATACTATTAAGCAGCTTCCAACAGGGGCAGTGCGTATTGCTTCAACCCACGATGTGGAGAATGCCGGTTATAGGATTGAAGGTGAAGATACTTATGCGATTCAGTTTCATCCCGAAGTTTATCATAGTACTGATGGAAAAAAAATATTAGAAAATTTTCTAGTAAACATTGCAGGAATTGCCCAGACCTGGACGCCTGATGCCTTTGTAGATACGACGGTAGCCAACTTAAAAACAAAATTAGGAGACGACCGTGTAATCCTTGGACTCTCTGGTGGCGTAGATAGTACAGTTGCAGCAACCTTATTACATAAGGCAATAGGTGAAAACTTGCATTGCATTTTTGTTAACAATGGTTTGTTACGCAAAAATGAATTTACAGATGTTCTCAAACAATATGAAGGTATGGGGCTTAATGTAAAAGGGGTAGATGCTTCGGCACGTTTCTTGAAAGCTCTGGATGGTGAAAGTGATCCAGAAGGAAAACGCAAGATTATTGGGAAGGTATTTGTAGATGTTTTTGATGATGAAAGTAAGTTAGTAGAGAATGCTAAGTGGTTAGGACAAGGCACAATTTATCCTGATGTGATTGAGAGTGTGAGTGCTACAGGAGGGCCAAGTGCAACCATAAAATCGCATCATAATGTAGGGGGATTGCCTGATTATATGCAATTAAAAGTAGTAGAGCCTCTTAAAGCTTTGTTTAAAGATGAAGTGCGTAGAGTAGGAGCGAGTATGGGATTAGCGCCAGAATTACTAGGACGCCATCCATTTCCTGGACCTGGTCTAGGAATACGTATATTGGGTGATATTACCGAGGAGAAAGTGACGATGTTGCAGGAGGTGGATCATATTTTTATTAATGGCCTGAGAGAAGCTGGGCTATATGATAAAGTTTGGCAGGCAGGAGCAATGCTTTTGCCGGTAAATAGCGTTGGAGTAATGGGCGATGAGCGTACTTATGAAAAATGTGTAGCTTTAAGAGCTGTAGAAAGCACAGACGGTATGACCGCAGATTGGGTAAATCTTCCGTATGAGTTCTTGCAAAAGGTCTCAAATGATATAATAAACAAAGTAAAAGGCGTTAATAGAGTAGTTTATGATATAAGCTCTAAACCGCCAGCCACAATTGAGTGGGAATAAATTAATTTATGAAGAAAGTAATTGTATTAGGCATAATGATGTGTTTTTTCGCTTTCGCGAAAGCGTTTGCAACACCATCAGTTTTGCAAGAATTTGTCTCTCATCAAGTAAAGGATGGGGAGACAGTGTATAGTATTAGTAAAGCCTATGGAGTTTCTGAAAAGGAAATCTACAAGCTCAATCCAGATGCAAAATCTAGTGTCTATGAAGGATTAGTTCTAATATTGCCCAGCACTACACAAAGCGTTGCAAACCCAGTAGGCGGTAATGGTGATGATTTAAAATTTAAGACTCATAAAGTAAAGCGCAAAGAGACTTTATACAGTATCTCTAGAAATTATAATGTTCCAGAGGACGTGCTTAAAAAGCACAACAAACAGTTATATAGTCAAACCCTACGTAAAGGGGATAAAATAAAAATACCAACGAATTATAAAAATAATACAGATGGACCTGTAGGGATCTCTGTTATTACGCCACCTAAGGACGACAATGACACTACTGCCGTGGTAAAAAATGTATCAGAATCTATTGATTACACAGTACAGGCTAAAGAAACCAAATATGGTATTGCTAGAAAATATGGTATTACCATTGCGCAGTTGGAACAAATGAACCCTGGTATGGGTGCTGGATTGAAAGAAGGAGCTACAATTCAAGTCCCAAATATAAAAACAGAAAAACAAGCGGTTATTGATCAGGCGCAGTATTCTTTTTACGAAGTAAAAAAAGGGAATACAATGTATAGCCTTTTACGTGAGTTCAATCTTAAAGCAGATGACCTACTTGCACTTAATCCTGCCTTAGATGATGGATTGAAAGAAGGAATGATTTTAAAGGTACCTAAAGGCAGTGCAGGAGCAATTAGTACACAAAATACTCAAGTTTCTATAAACCAAAATGCAGGAAAAGTAAGCCTTGCCGATAGTATTACAGATTATTCGGTAAAGAATATTGCCATAATGTTACCTTTTGGATTAAAAAGAGCAACAGCAGACACTGCAGATGTACGTAAAAACATGCTTAAACGTGATCGTGTTCTAAGGCTCGCTTTAGACTTTCATAGTGGCGTTTTAATGGCGGTTAAAGATGCAGAAAAAATAGGCATTAACTCAAATGTAACTGTCTATGATACAGATTATGTGCGCAAAGATGGTAGCGCTACTAATGCACGTAAGGTTGAGAATATTATCAATAGTAATGATTTTTCTAATACTGATGCAGTAATAGGACCTATGTTAGGTTTTAATGTTGATAGGGCAGCAAGTCTCCTACTAACTAAGGGTATACCTGTAGTTTCACCGCTAACCCAACGTATATCAGGAGGTTTAAATGTTTTTCAAACCCGTCCTAGTGATGAGCTATTACGAGCTAAGATGATGGATTATTTGGAGACCTTATCTAAGGATAATAATGTGATTATCATTGCAGATACTAAGAATAGCGGGGCAAAATCAAAGCTCAAAGCACTCTTCCCGAACGCAAAGGAAGTAGCTCCTCGTAAAGGAGATAATGGGATGTTTTTGTATGGCGATGATATCACTGCCAAAATATCTGACACAAAACCTAATATCGTGATTGTTGAGACTAATGATATTCCTTTGATAAGTAATGTAACTACAAAGCTGAACACCCTAAGATCTAGTGAAGTTGAGGGAGAGACTATGATTAAAAGAGATATTAACTTATTCACGACCTTTAGAGGTACTGCTTATGACAGTGATGAAATACAACATACCCACTTAATGAATCTTAATTTTCATTTTCCTTCTATGGAGAAGGAGTATGATGAAACTTCCAGTGCATTTATTGAGGCCTATGAAACTAAATATAATATTACTCCAAGTACAGAAGCCATAAGAGGCTATGATATTATGATGGATACCTTATTACGCTTAGGCTATGCTCAAGATTTATTTCAATCGGTTTCTTCGGGTTTGGAGACCCAGTATGTAGAGAATAAGTTCCAGTATGCTAAAAGCAGTAAAGGCTTTTATAATACCGCAGCTTATATTATGAAGTATGAAGAGAATTTACTTTTAAAGGAAGTTGAGGTAATACCTGCTAAGGATGAGTAATTTTTTATTTATATGAAACGAATTTAAAAAGGCTTCACAGTATGTGAAGCCTTTTTTTAATACCTATACATTCCCCCAAACGTATAGGTTAATTGTATATCCTCCATTGAGGATATTGTTGCCTTACTTAATAATAAGTTTGCTTACTTGGGTTGTTTTAGAACCTTCTACTTGAACAAAATACATGCCCTTACTTAGACCTTGTATGTCTAATTGGGTAATACCATTAAAATCATTCAATATTATCTCTCGTACTAATTTTCCATTAGTGTTTGTTAAAATCGTACGCTTTTTATCAATTTGAAAAGGAATATTATTTGATTTCTAAAGCGAGGCATAAACAAAAATAGCCCTCACAAGAGTGAAGGCTATTCTATTATATTAGGTAATAAAAGATGCTATACTTCTAATGCACTATTACTATATCCAAATAAATCTCTGGATTTAATCATTTCTGCAATTCCTTCCGGAAGCATTTCTTCCCAGCCTTGCTCGCCGTGGGCAATCATGCGCAAAACTTCTCGCGAAAAAATACCTGATATCGTATCATCATAGTTTTCTATGTCTATAACCTTGCCATTGTATTTAAAGAACTTATAGAGTTCTTTCATACGAGGGTGAACTTTGAGGTTTTCGCTTGTGGTAAGCTCATTAGTTTTAATATCTAGCATGGGATAGAGATACACCTTAAGGTCTTTAAAGAATAGTTTTCCAAAAGCTTCTAAGATACCTCCACTCAGGTGTCTGTAATAAGAAGTATCAAAAATATCTACTAGATTATTTACTCCCATTACAAGCCCCATACGCTCTTTAGTATAATTAGAGAAGTACTCTACCACGCGATAATATTCCTTAAAATTAGAAATCATAACCGTTTGTCCGAGTGAGCCTAATAAGCGGGCTCTTGCCATAAAATCTTCTTCATCTATTTCACCTTCGGCACGCAGATTAGATAAGGTAATTTCAAAAATCACCTCTGTTTTCTTTTCATTCACGCGGTTTGCTTCTAAGAACATAGCAAGAGATTTCTCATACATATCCATATTGACCTTAGTTACTGGTCTAAAGCTACCTCGCAAGGCAAGTACATTTTTCTTGTATAAGATGGCTGCAGGAAGTACGTTATTGCCTTCTGCATCAAACATTACAGCTTCGGTCATTCCGTTTTTAACTAGCTGTAAACTCATCAAGCGGTTATCTACCCCTTCAAATTCAGGGCCCGAAAAATTAATTGTATCAATCTCTATCTGGTCCTTATCGATATGGTCATAGAGATATTTTAGTAATTTTTTAGGATTATCATGTTTATAAAAAGCACCATAAATAAGATTAACACCTAAGGTACCTAAAGTCATCTGTTGTGCTCTGGCATCTGTTTGATGAAAACGTACGTGCAGAATTATCTCATTAAATTCTCCTTCTGGAGTCACTTGAAACTTAATTCCTACCCAACCGTGACCTTTATATTTTTTTGCAAAATCTATAGTCGCTACAGTATTTGCGTAAGAGAAAAAGATTTTATTAGGTTGCTTATAACGTGAGATACGATCTTCTATAAGATTCATCTCATGCGAAAGCATTTTCTTAAGACGCTTCTCAGTCACATAACGACCATCATCTTCAACGCCATAAATGGCATCAGAGAAGTCTTTATCGTATGCGCTCATTGCTTTTGCAATCGTTCCGCTAGCTCCTCCGGCTCTAAAAAAATGCCTTACGGTTTCCTGTCCAGCGCCAATTTCTGCAAAAGTGCCATAAATATTTTCATTAAGATTTACACGAAGTATTTTATTTTTTATGGAGGGGACTTTTTCAAACTCCTTATCTCCTAAAATCGAAACAGCCATATTTTACGTATCCCTTTTAAAACGGGTACTCAAAGATACTAAAACCAAAGTGCGAACAAAAAAATAACTGTATTTTTGTAATAAACTTAGCATTTGAAAATTACCTTTCTTGGCACGGGAACATCACAAGGAATACCAGTTATAGGTAGTGATCACCCCGTATGCCTAAGCGATGACCCTAGAGATAAACGACTTCGAGTTTCTGTTTTGGTACAGATTAACGATTATAATTATGTAATTGACTGCGGGCCAGATTTTAGACAGCAAATGTTGGGAAGTCCGCTTTCGCGAAAGCGTTTATCACTTCATGGCATCCTATTTACGCATGAACATGCAGATCACGTGGCAGGATTAGATGATATAAGACCATTTGTGTTTCATCAAGGTGATATACCTATTTATGGTCATAAACGCGTGATTGAAAACCTCAAAGAACGATTTGCCTATATCTTTGAAACTGAAAATAAGTATCCTGGAGCACCGCGTGTCGAGACTTATGAGGTTACTAAGGACCAAGTTGTGCCTTTAAAAGAAGCGGTTAAAGTTATACCTATAGAAGCATTTCATGGTAAATTACCAGTATTGGGCTATCGTTTTGGCAAGATGGCATATCTAACGGATGTTAAGACCATAGAAGCTGCGGAGCTAGAAAAATTAACGGGCTTGGATGTACTTATTATTAATGCGCTACGTTTTGAAGAGCATCATAGTCACTTGAATGTGGCAGAAGCGCTTTCGCTCGCAGATAGGATACAAGCTAAAACTACCTATTTCACGCATATAAGTCATCATATGGGTTTCCATGCCGAAGTAGAAAAACAATTACCCAAAGATGTTCATCTCGCTTATGATGGGCTTACACTAACACTATAATTATGAGACGTAACATTTTTTTATACCTATTCCTTTTTGCTACTTTATGGATTGTTTTCCAGTATGTACACAACAGTAAATACTCTGCAAACGCCGAAAAGCGTATCACTAATCTCAAGCAAAAACTAAGCGATAAGGATGCTGCCAACGGGATGATTCAAGAAAAAATGAATCTTGCTTCTGGTTTTACCCTGGCAGGCAATGTCAATGCACAAGAATATTTTGAGAAATCAGATTTAGATATAGATGAGGTTATCTTGAAAGTGAGTGATGCCGTGATAGAAAAGAATACGGCTCAAGGGAATGACTTAATATCTTATAAAGGAGATACCCGAGACTTTTTAGTGAATAGCGTTCAAGTACTCAATCATAGATGGATTATTGCTGACTTCACTGATGGCAATACCTGGGGTGAAATATTACTGAGATATTTTATCAATGAAGATGGCACGATTGACTTTGAAGTGGCAGATGAGCTATTGCATTAAGTGGGTGCTTGTTTCTGAAATTTTGTAAAGTGCGTAGCACAAAATTTGAGAAACTTTGCGTTTTGTTATTGTGATGAGATATTTTATCAATGAAGATGGCACGATTGACTTTGCAGTAGCAGATGAGCTTTTGCATTAGAGGGGTGCTTGTTTCTTAAATTTTGTAGACTGCGTAGCATAAAATTTAAGAAACTTTGTGTTTTGTTTTGTCTCGAGATATTTTATCAATGAAGATGGCACGATTGACTTTGAAGTCGCAGATGAACTATTGCATTAAAGGGGTGCTTGTTTCTTAAATTTTGTAAAGTGCGTAGCACAAAATTTGAGAAACTTTGCGTTTTGTTTTTGTGATGAGATATTTTATCAATGAAGATGGCACGATTGACTTTGAAGTCGCAGATGAGTTGTTGCATTAAAGGGGTGCTTGTTTCTGTAATGTTGTAAAGTGCGTAGCTCAAAATTTGAGAAACTTTGCGTTTTGTTATTGTGATGAGATACTTTATCAATGAAGATGGCACGATTGACTTTGAAATGGCAGATGAGCTATTGCATTAAAGGGGTGCTTGTTTCTGAAATTTTGTAGAGTGCGTAGCGCAAAATTTAAGAAACTTTGCGTTTTGTTTTTGTGATGAGATACTTTATCAATGAAGACGGCTCCATTGACTTTGAAGTAGCAGATGAGTTATTGCATTAACCCAGCTTCTCCAACCACTCTTTAAACTCATAAAAATTAGTAGGATGCACGCCGTGACCTACTGGAAATTCGCTTAGCGTACTTTCTATGCCTATAGCTTTGAGATAGTCTGGGGTTTTGCGGGCAGCTTCAATTGGGATTACTTGATCTACTGTACCGTGAGAGTTGTAGATATTAAGATGTGCATAAGCAGCATTACTCTTTAAGTCAATAATTTCTTGATTGATATAGCCGCTTAGGCCTATTACATTTTTTACTTTCTCTGGATAGGAGAGGGCAACGCCATAACTAAGGATAGTTCCCTGGCTAAAACCTAATAAAGTGACATTGTAAGGGTCTAAATCATAAGCTTGTACCGCTTCATCTATAAAAGCAGCAATCTTATTTCTTGATTGTCGCGCCCCGTCATTATCAGAAGTTTTAATACCGTTTGGGTCAATGCTTATCGCATACCAAGCATTGCCATAGGGCTGCATGGGAATGGGTGCTCTCGCTGAGATGATACAATACTCGTCTGGCAATTCTTCGGCAAAACTAAAAAGATCATTCTCGTCACTACCATATCCGTGTAAAAGGAGGATAAGAGGTGATTTTCCAGCTACTGTCTTTGTAGGTTTCTGTATAATATGCTCTAGAGAGAGTGCTTTCATAATTCGTTAGTTCTTGCCAAAGGCCTTTTGGAATAATTCTCCTAACAGAGGTACTGGTTGCGTTTTTCCTTGAAAAGCACTTATAATCCCAAATAGCCAAAGTGCAAAAAATGAAAGAAATAAGGGTACACTAATATATAGATTATTAAAAAATCCCATAGGGACCATTAACAGAACATATAAGATATTTAGTCCCAATGCCTGTCTGATATGAAAAGCCGCAAATGGATTTTTAGATTCACCGTTCATAGAAAAAGCAATAAGTAAGCCTACAAAAGTAAGATAACTCCACACGGCTGCTGGTTTTCCTAAGAATACCGTTTCTTCATTCATATTAATTAATATGTAGTTTGTTATTAGCAATCACGCCGTACACTTTGCCTTTGAGCTTTGCGCCTAAGAAAGCAGCGTTTTTCGATTTAGAAAGGATATCGCTTTCGCGAAAAGTGTAACTCCCCTTAGTATCAAACAACGTTACGTTTGCTGTATTCCCTTCTTCTATGGGATTTTGCTCCTTGGTAAAGCGTTGTGTCCCTTCCGTAAGTAGTTTGATGGCCTTTTTATCACTGACTAAAGTAAGTAAAGCCCCTAAAGTCGCTTCTTGAGCTATGGTGCCTGAAGTTGCATTGTCAAACTCAACCTTCTTACGTTCTATATCTAGCGGATTGTGGTCACTTGTTACCATATCTATCGTTCCGTCCTTTAAACCTTCTATTAAAGCATCTTTATCCTGTTGTGTACGAAGAGGGGGTGTTACTTTAAAATGCGTGTCAAAAGTTTCTAGACTCTCGTCTGTGAAGTAAAGATTGGTAATTGCGGCACTGCAACTTACATTTAGACCTTTTGCTTTAGCGTCGCGTATCAATGCTACAGAAGCAGCACTCGATACTGTTGGGATGTGTAGTTTTCCTCCAGCATATTCTAGGATATGTAGATCTCTTGCAATCTGTACACTTTCGGCTAGGGCAGGAGCACCTTTTAATCCCAGTCTTGTACTTACGACTCCTTCGTTTACTATGCCTTTGCCTACGAGCTTGTTTTCTTGAGGAAAAGAGAGAACAAGCCCATCAAATCCTTGCGTATATTGTAGTGCTATCTTTAACATGTTTGGGTTTGCGATGGCCTTCTGGTAATCTCCAAAGGCTACAGCTCCCGATTGTTGCATATCGTAAAGTTCGGCGAGATCTTTTCCTTCGCTATTTCGCGTAAGCGCACCTATGGGGAAAATACTACTCGCATATCCTTCTGCCATTTTCTTAACATAAGATATCGTTGC
>JALZVV010000007.1 GCA_023299935.1 Dokdonia sp. | reverse complement strand
GGATACAAAAGAATATGATCAACTAACTCATAGGCATAATTCTTTCTTCCAAACGTGATCATCATTGCACAGCCCGCAATAAGGGTTTTCATCTCTTCGGTAACGATCAAGTTTTCTCTCCCTATAAATTCTGTTTCGTAAAGAAATACCTTCACCCGGTGTTCAAAACGGCGTTGTTCTTTGGTAGGTAGCTTTTTATAGAATTCATTTTTTAGGGATAGCATCTCTTTTTGCTTTCGCGAAAGCGTTCTAAAAACAAAAATATCTCTATAGATAAGCTTATCTGTTTTATTAGAATACCAGGTTTCAAAAACTCTAAAAAGAATATAGAGAACCCATAAACCAAATGCGGTCATTACATAAGATATGAGGTAAAGCGTTTCTTGGGGTTGAAAAACAGTGATCATAAGTCTATAACGTAAAAAGAACAGTACTATTTCTTAAGAGAAGCTCCTTTAAAGTTCTGAGTGCTATTCTTAAATAATACATTAAATGTAGTTAAACTACCATACATCCTAGTGATATATTGCTGGAGGTCAATTTTATCCTGTTCATCTAGTACTTTGCTCGCGTTTACCTTTTGTTCCATAACTCGTATACGGTCACGCAGCATTACTATCTTATGAAAGAAGGTGTCTATAGGAATTTCTTTACTGGACAATGAAGTGTCTTTAGGGGTTAAGGTCATTGTACCGCCTTTCCATTTATCTGCAATAGGCACCACTTCTGAAATATCACTATAACGCTTTAATAGATCGCGCAAGCTCTTCTCTACTTCATAAAAACTAACCGTATCCACCTCATCTGCTATGGCTTCAATAATCTCAAAAGTGTCATCTACTGTAATTGTTTCTAAACCACTATCCATAAAAGTGACCCAATACAGCTCTGAAGTTACATTAGTTATTACTCCTTTACCGTGATCTGGATGTTCTATACGGGAACCAATTCCTAGTATTTTGTTCATTGTAGGTTAATTTTTTAATTAATTTATTCTAATCTATAAAAAGGGCAAGTGCTAAGTTAGTAAAAGTGCAGATATGAACATAGGTTGATTAAAAATCTAGCCAAATACCTGAACAAGCATATTCATTATCACCAACTTTGTATCTTAGGATTAGCTCGCTCTACTCGATGATACTCAAAACTCCGTTTTGAGAATAGAAAAGTCCCTAGAAAATACTTGAGCAAGCTAAGATATTTTCTAGGGACTTTTCTATTTATTTATGAGCTCGAAGGTACAGATTTCAAACTTTTTGAATGAAGATATCAGGGTAATACTCTCATAATTAAATGTATTGTTGTTTTGACCCTGTGTGAAAAAGGTAAGTATTCACATGCCCTAATGTAACCCATGACGTTTTAACAATCCCCTATTTAATAAGGCTTAATAAACTTTCTCTTTTATCAAAATACCTATGAACGAAGAAAAACAACAATTCATCTTTGACAAAATCACAATTTTTCAATTATTTAGATATCAATTTAGAGATATGCCCTAGTTTGACCCATTACCCACAATAGGTATCGAGAGTATGCCAAATCTAGGGTGGTTTTTGTAACCGTCTTCCATATTCATTAGTTTATAAGTGTATTAATATCCTAAAATAAAACTACTCTGGGTTCTTTGTATGAATAATATTTTCGTTATTATTCTCCTGGACAACATATGTCAGTAACTCTTCAAAGTCAACATACAATGGTAAATCTTGTAATTCTTTCATCTCAAATTTAAAATGATACCGACTAGTTTGGCCCATACATATTGTATTTGTTTTAAATACCATTCCTTTAAATCCATATTTGAATAAAGTATCAAAACCATATTTTTGAAAAGCAGATACCTCGCTATATAATTGTCTAAATGACATCTCCAAAGCTTTCTCCTGCATTTCTCTTGAAGCATATTCCAAATTCCCACAATCCATTTTTGTGATTACAATAAAGTATTCTCCCTCTTCCTTGAATATGGTTTCATTAGTAGAATCAGAATTAAAAAGAGCGATCGTTGCATCACGATGATATTTTGGTGTAATATTCAAATCATCATCTAAATAGCCTTCTTGAGAAAAGGTATGATATGATACTGCCAGCAAGATGATTAATACAATCTTATTCATGTCATTTTGGTTTTATATTTCACTAAATCGTTTCCCAATTCTCTGGAAATCAATTGTATATTTTTCAAATATCAGTATCGGTGATTCGGAATACATAATAGGATCACTACAATTGACAAAGGAAAACGGAATCCCAGACCCCACCCCTTAGATCATAAGGTTTGGTTATAGCAATTTTTCGGCTTTTTCGTTTACATCTAATATTATTTCGAGGTGGACCAACTAATCTTGGTTTACTCATTTATGGGTGTCTTTCATTTTTTCAAGTAGAGCCTTTTTAAACTCGGGGTTGGTTTTTGCTGTGCGGAGAATCTTTAGGCGTAGGAGTGCCCTTTGTCCTTTAGTTAATTGTTTCTTCATTTATTAGATAGTGAAGGGTAAGTATTTACCAACGTAAGTTAATATAAATACCGTTACTAGCAATGATATAAAATACGCCTTGTATGCTGTCTCTATGCTTTGGGTTGAGGTTGAGTATCACGTACCAAGTAATGAAATACTTAAATACTCGCCTTTTGTTAGTGATGTAAAATTGGATAAGTACTCTAATATCCCAAAATCATATTAGACAGAATTAACCGATACAAAATCACAATCGTACCATTTATTGTACCAATTCCACATTAAAAAAAAGGTAAAAAAAAACCAACACATTGTTATTCAATGTATTGGTTTTCATATATTGTGACCTCGATAGGACATAGTTCAAACTTTTTGAATGATGATATTGGGTTAATAATCTCTAAGGCTATTAATTTTAAAATTTGAAACAGCCACCCATTCTTTCTATTTCTGCTCTGGAAATCCTCATTTTTTTTGCAAGGATTTGCCAGTTGGAAACTACCTCAAGGATTTGGTTAATAATTAATTGAGCTTCTTCTGGCTCTAATCTAAAGTAAGGTGCTACAGATAGTGCTAACTTTAAATTTTGAGAATTATCTTCGCTGTCTACATTCAATTTAAGCCCATTACCACCTTCTATTGGGTTAATATCATAAGCAGGAGAAAGTATCCAGCCACCGTCAGTTAATATAAAACCGTGATTACGCAGATGATCATCGGTATTAGAGACACACATATTGAAGACCACACGCGTCCATAACTTTACTAAATCTTCATCTATGTTTGCGCCATTTTGCATCAAAAACTCTACAAGGTCTAAATAGCTTACGCCGTCTTGATGGTCTACACCATCTGTATAGCCTAATAAGGTCATCGCAGAAGCAAAATGAATACGTTGCCGGTCTGCAGTTCTATCAAAACGTTTAGTAATAAATGTATGTTGATGGTGTGAGAATTTCTGTATTCTAGATTCAGCCATATCAATACCACATTGTATAGCCATTTCATATACCAGCTGTTCCCAGGCACCAATATCTTTGTCATCATTACCACTAGGAAACTTTGCAATCCATAAAGAACCGTCCGTATCTTGAACATTAGCCTTTGGTCTTGCTCCACCAAGAGAAGAACCTGGAGCCATTAGCATATTTAACCATTGTAAATACTCTGGATCATCTGGTGCATCATCTCGTTCTAATTGTAAACTAGCATATTCTAAATCTCTTAGAGCTGTCCAAGGTGGAGCAGACATTTGTGCATTGTCATCTAGAAATGGACCATCTACAGCTGTTTTAAAACGTAGTGCACCCATTCTATTAGCATCAAAAACACCAAGAACATAATCAGACTCAAAAAGGTTACGTGGTTTACGATCTTCCTTCCTAGCTAATGCTGTTTCTTTTCTTCTCATTAACAATCTTCCCCAGCGATCTGGAGATGAGTCTAGAAAAATACCAAAATTGGACTTATCTTCATTTAAATATTGTGGTCCAGAAAACAGTTGTAAATCTGGATCGATAGCTGTAGCTTCTTTGAGCTTTAACCATTCTGCATTGTACTCAAATGAGAATAGTTCTTTTCCTTTATTGAGAGAAGCATATAATATTCCCATTAGGGTAGGCTCATTAAAACCTACCCAGTGAGCATACACTAATATTTCTCTTCTTTCTGCACTCATTATTTATTGTTTTTCTTTGGAGCTCGTTCTTTAACTGTTAAATCAGCATCTTGAATTTTTCGCCCTAAAACATCATCATTTGCTACTGTTAAAAGATCTTTTTCTAAACCTAGAACTAGTAAGGTTTGCAAATAATTACCCATAGATACAGATCCTTTACCTTCTTCAATTTTCCAAAGTGTAGACCTGCCAATGTTTGCTCTTTCGGCAACCTGCTCTGCACTTAATTTTCTACGTAATCGTGCCAGGCGAATATTCTCTCCTAATTGAGAAAGAATTTTTTCAGTTTTTGGTAATAGTATGGTTTTCTTTTTAGGCATAACGTCTCATATAAAATACAAATATAGTATTATTTGTTTCATTTATGAAACGTTAAGTTGATTTTATAAATAAGGGTTAATGAGGAGAATAGTGTTAATTTAAAATAAGAAACTCTCATAATCTATTGATTATGAGAGTTTGTGACCTCGAGAGGGTTCGAACCTCCAACCGTCAGAGCCGAAATCTGATATTCTATCCAGTTGAACTACGAGGCCTATTTTCAATCCCCAAATGTACAATTTACTGGCTAACTACAATAAACTCAGACCTACGATTTAATTGATGTTCTTCATCAGAACATTCTGACCCATTACCACAATTATTAACTAATTGAGTTTCACCAAAACCTTGACCACTTATGCGGTTAGGATCAATACCCTTAGCTATCAAATACTGCACTGTGGCCTTTGCTCTTCGATCTGAAAGTGATAAGTTATAACTATCTCTACCTCTACTATCTGTATGTGACCGCGCACTAATTACCATAGTTTTAATTTGTTTCATGGCAGAGAGTATTTTAGTAAGCTCTATTGCTGCATCAGGTCTAATATCTGATTTATCGTAATCAAAATAGATAGGCTTTAAATCAAGAAGTTTAGCAAGATCATCGCCCAAATTAACTTCTGTTAATCGTAACTCCAAAGCTAAATCCTGTGTCATGGTAGATGACTTAGGTGTTGTCGTTACCACAACTTCCTTATCATAATACAAAAGCTCATTAGCCCGCACAATATACCTTGTACTACATACTCCATCAAAACTATATTTTCCTTGTCCATTAACTTCCGTTTCAGCAAGTACTTTATTATCTAAACTTAATAATTGTACTGTAGCATCCAGCAAGGCATCCCCAGTATTTACATCTGTAATAGTACCTGCAATGACTACATCGCAAGTAGGCTCCGGTAATTCTTCTTGAGTGAATTTATAAATATCATCACTCCCCATTCCTCTTTTTCTACTCGAAGAGAAAAATCCAGTTTTAGAACTGTCTTTTACAATAAAAGCAAAATCATCTGATGGACTATTTATAGGTGCTCCTACATTAAGAACTGTCACCTGTTCTGAACTAGGTGCAGAAACAAATATATCAAAGCCTCCTAAGCCTGGATGTCCGTCTGAAGCAAAGTACAATATTCCCGTATCACTTATAAAAGGAAAAGATTCTCTACCTTCTGTATTGATAGGCCTTCCAAGATTTTCTGGCTCACTAAAGGAGCCGTCTTCAATAACATCTACAACCCAAATATCAGACAAGCCTATTGTTCCAGGCCTATCAGACACAAAATATAATTTCTTGCCATCTCTGGATAAGGTTGGATGTGCAGTGGCAAACTCATCGTCATTAAAGGGTAATTCTTCTGCTTCACCCCACTCGTCTTTTCCTTTCTTGGACCTATAAATCTTTAATTTATTAATTCCATTTTTAGAAGATTTATACTTTTTTTCTGTAAAATTATTTCTCGTAAAGTATACCGTATTCCCATCAGCAGAGAATGTACTTGTGCTCTCATGAAATTTTGTATTTAATTGCTTACTGAATCGCACTGGAGGAGTCATTATCCCATCTTCCTTGATGCGTGATCTATAAAAATCCAAAAAAGGTTGATTATTCCATTTATGAATACGTCTTGAAAATACGCCTGTATCCCTAGAGGATGCAAATACAACCTGATCCCCTTTATAAAATGTTGGCCCAAAATCTGAATAACGAGAATTAATCTGTCGAATGGCATCAATCTTATAATCACTTTTGCGATATCCTTCTACACGAATATAGTCTGGTTTATCCTTAAACAGCTCAGCTCGATAATCTTGACCACTTATCTCACTAAAAGTATTCATCATCTCATCTGCAAGATCATACTCATCTATAGCTCTTAGGGTTTGAGCATATCTAAAATATTGCTCTGCAGTAATCGACTCTTTATAGTTTTCTAGTATTTTTTTATACCACTTAGAAGCATCTGCATACTTCGAGTTGAAATAATAAGAATCTGCAATTTTAGTATAAATATCATAAGAGGCTTCGCCCTCAGCGGCTAACTCCTTATAAATTTCTATTGCATCTATATATGCCAAATTTTCAAACTTCCTATTTGCCTTAGCAAGCTTAGCAGATTGCGCCCAAGAGAAGCCCAATCCCAATAAAAAAATAAGTGCCGTTAATCTTGTTGTTAGTTTATTCATCATTTTACTCTTTATATTGATAACGAAAGGGTTAACACCTCAACATGCTTTTGTTAATCATTTTGTATGCCACAAATGTAAGTGAAGATTTTCTACCTAAAAAACAGAGGATTTACTTTGCTCAAAAAGTAGTTTTTAAACCTATGTTATTGTTTCTTCATCCTAATTTCTATGGCTTGGTACAAAGAAAATACTATTAACTCATCAATAAAGTCTTCACAATTCCCGCTACTGTTCCTCCATCTGCCTGGCCAGCAATGCGAGCATTAACTTGTCCCATTACCTTGCCCATATCTTTCATTCCAACTGCTCCGGTGGCCTCAATAACTTCTTTTACAATAGCTGAAACAGCTGCCTCATCCATTTGTTCTGGTAGGAATTGTGCGATAACCGCCGCTTGAGTCAACTCCGGTTCTGCTAAGTCTAAACGATTCTGTTCAGTAAATATTTTTGCACTGTCCTTGCGTTGCTTTACAAGCTTCTGCAGTATTTTAAGTTCTTGATCTTGGCCTATTTCTTCCTTAGCTCCACTTTCGGTTTGAGCCAATAGTATGGCAGACTTTACAGCTCTTAACGATGTAAGTGCATTTTGATCTTTAGCTTTCATGGCCTGTTTCATTGCCGTCATAATATTTTGGGATAAACTCATAATCTAATGTTTGTTGTTATTGTTGTGCTTTCGCGAAAGCGTTACTATAAAAATAAACCCATAAATCATGGGGTAATTTACGGGTTTCAAAGCAGGTCAAGTTGCGTTTACTTTAATCTACATTATCATGCAGAAACGAATTATTGCTTCGTAATTGAATATCGTCATTCTCATCTGATGACAGGCTCGTTCTGGATAAATTACCCTCTTTATCCGGAGTTTCTTCTAAATCGATCCCCATACGTTTGTATGCAGGTTCCTTCTCAATATCTTCTATACGTCCTTGATTGTGGTGGAATTTGTAATTAAACTCCTTCATCTTACGCCTGCGTTCTTCTGCCCTGTCGATTAAAAGCCTAGAAATTGGGCTGTTCATAGGATCAATTTCATCCTCCTCTTTTTCCTCCTTAGGGGCAGCAGGAATAGTCTTAGTTTCAAATGTAATTTCTTCATCCTTCTGGGAACCATTTTTTGCTGCAATATTAGAAGAAATACTATCCTCCGAAAGTTCATAATCATCAAGACTATACCTTTTCTCACCTTCTTCAGACACTTCTGTTACTGCAATAATCTCAATAGGTTCTTTAACTTCAATCTCCTTGATGTCTTCCTCATCCAGTTCAAACAATACCGGAGTTTTTTTAACAACTTCTTTGGGCACAAATAAATCTGTTCCCTCAAGTAAGGGCATATCAAATGATAGCATCGTATCGTCCTCAATAGGTGCCTCACTAATAGGCGTCCCTATAACCGATGCACTCACCTCTGTGGCATCAACAATTTCAAACTCTTCTTCCATCTCCGGCAAAACTTCTTCATACACTACAGGTATTCTTCTAAGTACATCTGTGGTTGGCATAAGATCTAGCGCCACTCCTGGGGTTTCTATTGCCGCGGGAAGCTCTTCTTCTAGATCAAGAGTATGAACTATCTTGTCTTGCTCAGCACCGCCAGTAGCCAAATCCTCTAGATTATCTTCTTCCTGCATCTCCACCACCGTTTCTCCCATCAAGTTCTGCTCTGCTCTTTGCTCTTCTTCTAGTGTATGAATTATTTTTTTAGTCTCTACATTGACAATATTATTTTGCTGCTCTGGATTAAATCCTGTTGCAATAATGGTAACAGAGATAGCATCTCCAAGAGCTTCATCTTCTCCTACACCCATAATGATATTGGCACTATTTCCAGCTTGTGCTTGGATATGGTCATTAATTTCTCCTATCTCATCTATAGTAATTTCATCTCCTCCAGAAACAATAAGCAAGAGTACATTTTTAGCACCAGTAATTTTATTGTCATTAAGAAGAGGCGAGTCTAAGGCCTTTGTTATTGCTTCGTGAGCCCGATTAGAGCCACTTGAGTTGGAACTTCCCATAATGGCAGTGCCACTATTACTTAGGACAGTCTTTGCATCACGCAAGTCAATATTTTGTGTGTAGTGATGTGTAATTACTTCAGCAATACCTCTTGAGGCAGTCGCAAGCACCTCATCTGCTTTGCTAAATCCTGCTTTAAAACCAAGATTACCATAGACCTCACGCAGTTTATTATTATTAATTACGATAAGAGAGTCTACTTGCACTCTCAATTTATCTACTCCTATTTGCGCTTGGTTATTACGCATTTTACCTTCAAACTGAAAAGGAATGGTTACTATCCCTACGACAAGGATATCCATCTCTCTAGCCATTTTTGCAATTACAGGAGCTGCTCCAGTTCCTGTACCACCACCCATTCCAGCGGTAATAAAAATCATCTTGGTATTAGCACCCAACATCTCTTTTATATCCTGCTCGCTCTCAATGGCTGCCTTCTCTCCAACTTCTGGATTAGCACCGGCGCCTAGTCCTTCTGTAAGACCAACACCTAACTGTATTTTATTAGGAACGGTACTATTTTCTAAAGCCTGTGCGTCTGTATTACAAATCACAAAATCAACACCTTTTATACCTTGTTGAAACATGTGATTAATAGCATTGCTTCCGCCACCACCTACGCCAATAACTTTAATTACGTTACTCTGATTTTTTGGTAAATCAAACGCAATTCCCCCAAATTCTGTCGTACTCATATATTTATTTTTAGCCGCTTATTATTTGCATTATGCTTTTGCCAAAGCACTATTCCTTAACTTAACTCTTTATCTATTTTTCAACTAACACTCCATATAGCAACTCATTATCAAATACTCACTAGAGAATTGATACTCGTTGAGAGTTCTACTCAGCATTATCCAAAAAATCCTTGAACTTCTCCGACCAACGATCAAAAATGCTCTTTTTAGGTTTTGTACTCTTAACTACTTCCTTTTCTTCTATAATCGTTTCATCGGCATGAACAGTTTCTATTTGCTCTTCTGCATCTGGATTGGTACGATTGTAATAACCATGTTCCAGACTATTCATAACAAGACCAACCGCCGTAGCAAATAATGGGCTCGTAGTCTCAGCGTCACTATCTCCTGCTAGATGCTCATTAGGATAACCTATACGAGTATCCATACCGGTAATGTACTCAACTAACTGTTTTAAATGATTTAATTGAGACCCTCCTCCAGTAAGCACAATGCCTGCAATAAGTTTTTTCTTTTGCTCCTCGTGACCGTAATTCTTTATTTCTAGATATACTTGTTCTACAATTTCAACAACACGTGCGTGAATAATTTTAGAAAGGTTCTTAAGAGTAATCTCCTTAGGTTCTCTACCTCGTAGTCCAGGAATAGAGACAATCTCATTGTCTTTATTTTCTCCTGGCCAAGCCGAACCAAACTTAATTTTTAATAGCTCTGCCTGTTTTTCAATAATGGAGCAGCCTTCTTTAATATCTTCGGTAATCACATTTCCTCCAAAAGGAATTACCGCTGTATGCCTAATGATACCATCTTTAAAAATAGCAAGGTCTGTGGTTCCTCCTCCTATATCAATTAATGCAACTCCAGCCTCTTTTTCCTCCTGGCTTAAAACTGCATTTGCAGAAGCTAAAGGTTCTAGCGTAATTCTATCTAAACTCAAGCCCGCACTCTTCACACATCTCCCTATATTCCTAATAGAAGCCACTTGACCTACAACCACATGAAAATTAGCTTCTACCCGACCTCCATACATTCCTACAGGTTCTTTTATCTCACTCTGCCCATCTACTTTATATTCCTGCGGAAGCACATGAATAATTTCTTCTCCTGGTAACATCACTAGTTTATGTACCTGGTTACATAAAACCTCTATATCATTCTCATCTATTACCTCGTCTGCATTTGCTCTAGTGATATAGTCACTGTGTTGCAAACTTCTAATATGCTGTCCTGCAATACCTACAACAACATCGCTTATTTTTATTCCAGAAACAGTCTCTGCTTCCTGTACAGCCTGCTGCACAGACTGTATGGTCTGTGTAATGTTATTTACTACTCCGCGGTGTACACCAAGGCTTTTAGATTTACCTATACCTAAAATCTCGACTTTATTGTACTCATTATAGCGACCTATCATTGCCACAATCTTTGTGGTTCCTATGTCCAATCCTACTGCAATATTTTCTTGTTCCATGGGTAATAACTTTTTTGATTCGATTAATCCTAATCGCAGTCATTAATTAACTATTGCTCTTTTTTTGTACAAACTACCTGATTGTCATACTTGAGGGTAATCCAATTGTAATTTTTTAATGTTTTATCGTTTTGCGCTTTCTTATAAAACGCTTTGTAATTATTAAACTTGAGTGTCAATTGTTCCACTTTTCCAAGCACTATTTTGTAATCATAGATTCTTGGACTCAATACATAATCGCCAGCTCTATTTTTTTCTATTCCTACGATATGCTTTTCTAAAAACACATCGTCTTTAATAAAGGTGATGAGCTTGTGAACTTCTTTAGCATCTGCTTTAGAAACTCCGACTACTAACGGCACTCTTGCCGAAAAATTACTCGAAAGCGGCATCACTTCTCCTTCTGTACCTATGTAAAATGAAATCGAATCATTAACTCTAGCAATGGGCTTACGTTGCTGTACAGCAACACCTAGCGCACCATTCATTTTTACAAAAACCTCTGCACTCTTTATCAATGGATGCGTATTCACTTGAGCCTCCATCTCTTTCAAAGCTAATTTTTCTTTAGTCGACTTTGTAGGGGCTCCTTCTTTTTGTATTAACAATTTATTAACCGCTTCTCGGGTCACAAAAGGCTCACTTTCGTCATCAAATTGCACCTTAACTTCAGGCACTAATCGCTTACTATTGCGATGCGAAGCAAAGGCATACAAAAAGCTCGTTGCAAGTAGCACTATAATTAGTTTTATGTAATTCCAATTAACTCGCATTAGCTAGCTGTTTTGTTATTTTCAATACCTCTACACCTATATCTCCCGCTCCCATAAAAACAATAATTCTATGTTCACTATCATCCAGCAAGGCTTGTAAATCTTCTTTGGATACCATAGTCTTGTCATTAGTAGTGATTTTTTGCAATAAAGCTTCGCTCGTAACTCCTTCAATAGGTAATTCTCTTGCTGGATATATATCTAGCAAAGCCACCTTATTAAATCGCGATAATTCAGTTGCAAAATCTGCCATAAAATCCTGAGTTCTGCTAAACAAATGTGGTTGAAATACAGCCATCACACCCTCTTCTGGATACATCTCTCTTACACTCTGGTGCACTGCCGCTATCTCAGTGGGATGATGCGCATAATCATCTATCAAAACGAGCTTATCTCTGTTGATACGATAACTAAATCGTCTATTTACCCCAGTATAGCTTCTCAAGGCATCAGCAAGTAGACCCACATCTATACCATAGGCCATTGCCATCCCCAAGGCCGTTACTGCATTAAATAAATTATGCCTCCCAGGAAGGCTAAAACGCATCTGCTTTACTACACCTTCAGGATACTTAAAGTCAAAAACATAACTGCCTTTTTCTATACCTACATTCTGAGCACTATACATAGCATTATCTTCTATTCCAACCGTATTTCCTTGAATAGGAATGCCATTTTTTACAAACAAAGCATCACTAGGCACCTTGGAAGCAAACGCTTTAAAAGTATTCTCAAAATCTTCTTGATTTTCATAGATATCCAGGTGGTCTGGATCCATAGAAGTCACGCAAGCAATCTTTGGGTCTAGTTGTAAAAAAGAACGATCAAATTCATCTGCCTCCACAACAATCACGTCATTGCCCTTATGTATTAAATTACTATTGTAATTGTTCATTATGCCTCCTACGAACGCTGTAACTGGAGCACCCGTCTCGGCAAGCAAATGCCCTAAAATGCTCGAGGTAGTCGTTTTACCGTGAGTCCCAGCAACCGCTAGTGTGAAGGTACTATTAGCAATCATCCCCAATACTTCTGCTCTTTTTTTGAGGTGATAACCGCTTTCGCGAAAGCTTAACATCTCCCTCATACTATCTGGCACGGCGGGTGTATATATAACTAAGGTTGTTTCCATACTTGGATATTCCTTAACTATAGATACTCCCAAATCTTCATAATGCACAGCGATACCCATTTTTTCTAAATCCTGAGTAATCGCACTTGATGTTTTATCATAGCCGGCAACATTCTTGCCATTAGCGTGAAAATAACGTGCAAGCGCACTCATCCCTATACCGCCAATGCCGATAAAATAAATTTGTGAAATGTTATTTATATCTATCACGCTATGCTTTGGATTAAATTTTCAACCTCATCTACAATATGCGCTGTTGCTTGAGGCAATGCTAATTTCTTAATATTTTCTCCTAAATCTTTTCGCTGTCCTTCATCAGTTAACAAGGCAGTAAGAACATCTTCAAATTCCTGAGAAGCCTGAGATTCTTTGATTAAGATTCCAGCTTGCTTAGAGGTCACTGCCTCTGCATTTTTTGTTTGATGGTCTTCTGCCACATTAGGTGACGGAATAAAAACCGTTGCCTTCCCTACTATACATAATTCTGATACAGAACTTGCCCCCGCTCTAGACACTATAACATCTGCAGCCGCATAAGCCATATCCATCTGGTCTATATATGCCATTACTTGGATCTCATCAGATTGATGCTTTTTGTATTGCTCATAATACAGTTTGCCTGTTTGCCATAGCAACTGCACACCTTGCTTTTTAAAAAATCCTAAATGCCCGCTTATGAGTTGATTCACTGCTCTGGCCCCAAGACTTCCTCCTATAACCAAAACCACTTTTGCATTATGGGATAGATTGTATTTCTCAAAGGCTGCCGTTCTCTTACTCGTGATATCTAATAAATCACTTCGCACAGGATTTCCTGTTTTTATTAGTTTCTCTTTTGGAAAAAAGCGGTGCATCTCATTATAGGCCACACAAATTTTCTGCACCTTTTTAGAGAGTAATTTATTGGTAATCCCGGCATAAGAATTCTGCTCTTGTATGAGCGCAGGAATATTTCTAGCGGTAGCCATTTTAAGCAAAGGGCCCGAAGCAAAACCTCCAGTACCGATAACCACATCTGGTTTAAATTTTTTAATGATTTTTCTAGATTTCCAAAGACTAGCAATGAGTTTAAACGGAAATTTTAAATTCTCCAAAGACAGTTTACGTTGAATACCGGAAATCCAAAGCCCAATGATCTCATAGCCCGCTTGTGGCACTTTTTGCATTTCCATTCTATCCTTAGCCCCAACAAAAAGAAACTCTGTATCAGGGTAACGACGTTCTATCTCCTTTGCAATAGCAATGGCAGGATAGATATGACCTCCTGTTCCTCCTCCCGATATGATTACTTTATAGGGTCTCACTTAAAATATCTAATGGATTTTCTATAGTATCTAATTCCTGTTTTTTGACTTCTCTTTTTGCACTTACACTAAGCACAATTCCTATAGCTAGGCAGGTCATCCAGATAGAAGTTCCTCCACTACTCACCAAGGGTAAGGTCTGCCCTGTTACAGGAAATAACTCTACAGCAACTGCCATATTTATTAAGGCTTGGAACACAATAGGCATTCCTACTCCAACAACGAGTAGTTTGGCAAAAATAGTTTCGGCTTTATGGGCGATAACTGTAATTCTAAATAGCAATAGCAAATACATTGCCATCAAGAATAGCCCACCTGCCAGTCCAAACTCTTCAACAATAATCGCATAAATAAAATCTGACGACGATTGTGGTAAGAAATTCTTCTGTACACTTTTTCCTGGTCCTTGACCAAAAGGGCCTCCTGAGGCTATGGCAATTTTTGCTTTCTCTATTTGATAATCTGCATCTGCATCAACCTCATCACTAGCGAAGTTTTCTACCCTACTTATCCAAGTATCTACCCGATTGGGAAACATCCCTGGAAAGGCTTTAGCTAGCAATATAAACAACAGCAACATCACAATCCCAGCACCTATAATCGCACCAAGATATTTTAATGGGTACCCTCCTAAAAATACTAAGGCAACTACCATCACAAATAAGATCGCTGTAGTCGAAAAATTAGCAGGTAATATAAGTATAAGCACCAAGCCTACTGGCAACCATAAAGGCATTAATGTTTCTTTAAATGTAACGTCTTTATCCTTTATTCTTGATAGATAGCGTGCTACATAGGCCATAAGCACCACCGCTGCAAGTGTAGAGGTTTGAAACCCCACTCCTACAAAAGGAATCTTAATCCATCGCGCTGCATTTGCGCCTGCCATTACAGTTCCTTGGGCTAGAGTTACAATCAATAAAACCAACACTAAGGGCAAAAATATAACCGAAAGTCCCCTAAAGTAATGATGCGGTATTTTATGAACGCCAAAGAGAATAGTAAACCCTAAGACTAAGTGCATCCCGTGTTTTATTAGAAAACGAATCGTATTTCCATCTCCATTAATGTAGGCCAAGTTACTCGCAGCACTATATACAGGCAAGAATGAAAAAAGGGCCAACAAGGCAGCGATAGCCCAGATAGCTTTATCACCTTGTAAACCTGAAAATACATTTTTTACTCTTGACATTCGTGTATTATTCTTAGTGTATTTGTTATGTTATGCTTTCGCGAAAGCATAAATAGCCTCTTATAAATTGCGCACTGCATTTTTAAATTGTCTCCCTCTATCCTCATAGTTATCAAACAAATCAAAACTGGCGCAAGCTGGAGATAACAAGACATTGTCTCCTTTTTCTGCAATTTTATAGGCTACTTTTACAGCCTCCGTCATTGCAGGTGTTTCTACAATAATCTCTACCATATTTCCAAAATGCTCTAACAGTTTTTTGTTGTCTACCCCTAGACAGATAATGGCTTTTACCTTCTCATTAATTAAAGGGTATAAGTCTCTATAATCGTTACCCTTATCAACCCCTCCTACTATCCAAACAGTAGGTGCACTCATACTATCTAAGGCATAAAATGTTGCATTTACATTGGTCGCCTTGCTATCATTAATATATTGCACATTACCTATTTTAAGCACTTGTTCTAGGCGGTGTTCCACCCCTTGAAAACCTTCTAGACTCTCACGAATAGTCGCTTTTCTAATGTTAAGCAGATTAGATACCGTAGCCGCTGCCATAGCATTCTTAGTATTATGCTGTCCTTTTAATGCGAGTTGTTGGGTTTTCATAGTAAACTGTTTGTTATCTATTGTTAGGTTGATTGTATTATCTTCTATATATGCGCCTTGCGGCAATTTTTTTGAAAGTGAGAATGGAAGTAATCGCGACTGCACCGGATGCTCTTCTAACCAAGCTGTTATCACTGGGTCATCTGCATCATAAATCAAATAATCATCTGCCGTTTGATTCATAGCGATTCTAAACTTAGAAGCGATATACTTATCAAAATCATAATCATATCGATCCAGATGGTCTGGAGTGATATTGGTAAGCACTGCAATATGCGGTGCAAAATCTATCACGCCATCTAATTGAAAACTGCTAATCTCCAGCGTATATAACTCTTTAGGATCTAGGGCTACCATTTTAGCAAAACTGTCACCTATATTCCCGGCAATACCTGCGTCTAACCCAGCTTGCTCAAGAATAAATCCAGTAAGCATTGTGGTGGTGGTTTTACCATTACTACCAGTAATGGCAACAATTTTTGCATCTGCATACTTACTTGCAAATTCAATCTCAGATACTACCGGAATCTCTTGAACTATAAGTTGCTTTACAATTGGAGCAGCATCGGGTATACCTGGGCTTTTCATTACCACTGTTGCATTTAGCATACGCTCGAACGTGTGACCACCTTCTTCCCATTCTATTTCAAAATTTATCAGAACGTCTTTGTAGTTTCCTTTAATCCCCCCGAAGTCAGAAACAAAAACTTCGTATCCTTTTTGTTTTGCAAGAATGGCAGTTCCTACCCCACTTTCTCCTCCACCCAGTATGATTATCTTCTTTTTCATTTACGCGAAGACGGAAATCTCTTTCAGCCCCATCCTAATTTTATTTACAATTCAAATGCTAACATTTGTTTCTATTAAATCGCACTTATCTAATTTTTAATGTCACTACAGCTAGAATTGCGAGCAATATGCCCACAATCCAAAAGCGTGTTACAATCTTGCTCTCGTGTATTCCTTTCTTTTGATAATGATGATGTAGTGGACTCATTAAAAAAATGCGCCTTCCTTCCCCAGATTTTTTCTTAGTGTATTTAAAATATCCCACCTGCATTACCACAGATAAGTTTTCCATTAAGAAAATCCCTCCTAAAATGGGAATGAGCCATTCCTTTCTCGTAGCAATAGCAAGTACTGCTATGATACCTCCTATGGTAAGACTACCTGTATCTCCCATAAAAACTTGTGCAGGAAAAGTGTTATACCATAAGAATCCTATAAGTGCTCCTACAAAAGCCGCTATAAATATTACCATCTCCCCACTACGAGGGATATACATTACATTGAGATAGTCACTAAAAACGATATTACCAGATACAAATGCAAAAATCCCCAAGGTGAGTACGGCTATTGCAGAGGTACCTGCCGCTAGGCCATCTATGCCATCTGTGAGATTTGCTCCATTAGATACTGCCGTAATAATAAAAATAACAATTGGAATAAAAATGAGCCACGCATACTTGGCATAATCTGGGTTAATCCAAGTCACTAATTTTGTATAGTCTAGTTCATTATTCTTAGCAAAAGGTATGGTCGTTTTTAGACTCTTAAGTTCTTTAGTAAACTGCTCTGCATCCTGCCCTTCTACAATTTGAACTTCTGTATCTACCGTTTGCGACAACTCTTCTTTAATGGTAATATCTGAGTGAAAGAACATTGTAGCACCCACGATAATACCCAGACCAACCTGACCAATGACTTTGTATTTTCCAGCTAAGCCATCCTTGTTTTTCTCCATCTTCTTTTTATAGTCATCCAAGAATCCTATAAGTCCCATCCAGATGGTAGTTACGATAAGTAAAATGATGTAAATATTATCAACCTTAGCAAACAGTATTACAGGAACCAAGGTTGCTAGTATTATAATGATACCTCCCATTGTAGGTGTGCCTGCTTTTTGTGCTTGTCCATCTAAACCTAAATCACGTATGGTTTCTCCCATTTGCTTTTTTTGCAAAAAGTTAATAATACGCTTCCCAAAAATCATAGAGAACGCTAGCGAAAACAATATTGCCAAAGCCGCTCTAAAGGTGATGTATTGAAACAAACTCGCCCCTGGCAAATTGTATGCCTCTTGTAGATATTTAAATACATAGTACAGCATTACTTATTTAGTTTTTTAAGGGTTTGTTCTACTATTTCATAATCATTAAAATCGTGACGTTCACCCTCAATTTCTTGATAGGTTTCGTGACCTTTTCCGGCAATTAGAATGATGTCACCAGAATTTGCGAGTTGGCAAGCCGTTTTTATTGCCTGTTTTCTATCTGTTATGGACAATGTCTTTTTATAGTGTTGCGGTTCTACCCCTTGCTCAATGTCATTAATAATAGTCTCAGGATTTTCTGACCTAGGGTTATCACTGGTAAAGACCACTTTTGTACTTAGGGCTGATGCTATATGTCCCATTTTAGGACGCTTGGTAGTATCTCTATCGCCTCCTGCACCAACTACAGTAATGAGTTCCTCATTTTTCGTACGGATATCATTAATGGTCTCCAGTACATTTTTAAGTGCATCTGGCGTATGTGCATAATCTATAATTGCCGTGATATTGTCTTGAGAAATCAAATACTGAAAACGCCCACTTACACTTTCCAATTCACTCACGAGCTGCAAGGCTTCCATTTGTTCCAATCCAAGCAACTCTGCTGTTGCATAAATAGCTAGAACATTATAAGCATTAAAACTACCTATTAGTTTCACCCATACTTCTTGATCATTTACTTTAAGAAGCAGACCTGACAATTGATTCTCTAGGATGTGCGCCTTATAGGCGGCGTGGGATTTGAGCGCATAGCTCACCTTTTTTGCTACTGTATTTTGCAACATTACTTCCCCATTCTTATCATCTATATTGGTAAGTGCAAAAGCTCCTTTAGGCAAAGCATCAAAAAAACGTTTCTTCACATCGCGATACTCTGCAAAGGTGTTGTGATAGTCCAGATGATCGTGTGATAAATTGGTAAAAATCCCACCTTCAAAAACAAGACCCTCAATGCGATTTTGATGGATACCGTGAGAACTTACTTCCATAAAACAGAACTCGACGCCTTCTCCATTCATTTCCGACAGATACTTATTTATGGCAATAGAGTCTGGCGTTGTATGAGTTGCCTTATACTCTTTATTTGCAACCATCACTTTTACAGTAGAGAGTAAACCTACTTTATAACCTGCTTTAGAAAACAGTTGATACAATAGTGACGCAATGGTTGTTTTTCCATTCGTCCCAGTAACCCCAACTAGTCTCAGGTTTTGAGAAGGATTCCCGTAATAGTTTGACGCTATAATAGCCAAGGCATACGAAGTATCTGCAACTTTTACATACGTAATTCCATTGATAATCTCTTCCGGCAATTCTTCACAGATGATCGCAATGGCGCCTTGAGCAGCGGCTTGAATAATATAATCATGACCATCACTAAGTGTACCACGTACAGCCACAAAAACATCATTAAGTGTCACCTGCCTAGAATCAAAATGAAGATTAGTTATCGCCACTGCTGTATTTCCCACAACACGCTCTAAAGGCACCTTATATAATATGTCTTTCAATACGATCATGAGAGTTGCAAGACTATGATTTGATTCTTTACTAATTTTTCACCAGATTTAAGTGATTGGGTGGTGACTTTCCCGCTTCCGCGAAAGCGAACTTTTAATCCTAAATTTTCTAACAAGGCCACCGCATCCATCCCGCTCATTCCTTTTACATTGGGTACCAAGGCGTGGGGCTTATTTACGCTAGAGTAATACGATTGATAATCTGTCTGAATACTTACATCATTTTCTTTAGGCAAAGAGATCTTATCAATGACCGGAGTATCTGAATATATTTTTTGAGCAATTTGCTTAAATACGGGGGCCGCAACTATATTGCCGTAATAACCAATGGACTTTTCTGGTTTGTGTACTACTACAATGCACGAATATTTTGGATTGTCTGCTGGGAAATAGCCTGCAAAAGAAGATATATATCTATTTGCTTCTATCCAATATTCGGTTTGACAGGTCCCTGTTTTTCCTGCCATAGAGAAATCTGGACTATAGATATTGCGTGCCGTACCTCGCTCTACAGTTTTCTTCATCATCTCTTTTACCGCATCTATGGTTCCTTGTGATGCTATGCGTGGGTTAATAACTTCTGTATCAAAACTTTCTATAGTTACATCCCATTCCTTAATTTCCTTAATAAACTTGGGTTTTACCATCTCCCCATCATTTGCAATAGCATTATAAAAGGTGAGTGTTTGCAGTGGCGTGAGTTGCACCCCATATCCAAATGCCATCCAAGGTAAAGTTGTACCATACCAATTATCATCCCCGGGATAAGGGAATTTCGGAGAACCTTCTCCTTTAATTTCCAGACCTAACTTATCATTAAGCCCCATATTAAAAAGGCGTTTTACAAATCGCTTTGGGTCGTCTTTGTAGTTTTCGTTTATCATTTTGGCGAAAGCCGTGTTACTACTCAACTCAAAGGCTTTGGCTGCACTTATTTTGCCATAACCACCTCTTCTGGAATCTATAGCTGTGCGGTCATAAAATTTTACACGACCATTTTCAGTATCAAAAACAGTACTGCTATCTATCACCTTATCTTCTAAGGCAGCAACCATAGACATTAACTTAAAGGTTGAGCCGGGCTCGTGAGATTCGTACACCGCATGATTACGATCCTCATAGTATTTCCCTTCTGAGGTTCTCCCAAGATTGGAAATAGCCTTAATCTCTCCTGTTTTGGTCTCCATAACGACAACGCAGCCGTGGTCTGCTTTAAATTTTTCTAAGCTTGCTAGCAAGGAGTTATGTGCCACATCCTGTATATTAACATCTATGGTAGAGACTACATCATAACCGTCTCGCGGCTCAACAATATTCCCAACACCTATGGGTTTCCATTCTCCCTTAGCTATTTTTTGCTTAAGTCGTTTTCCTTCTTTTCCTCTCAAATAATGACCATACGCCCCTTCTAGCCCTACTCTTGTATAGTAACCATTTTCATCCTTGCGTTCATAACCAATAGTACGCTCGGCCATTTTTTCTAAGGGGAATTCACGCTCTGTATGTTTTTCGATAATAAGCCCTCCTTTGTATTGTCCTTTATTGAAGAGCGGCAAAGAATTTATCTTAATATAATCGCCGTAATCTAGATTACGTGCTACAAAAAGATATCTATTTTGGGTAGCGCGCGCTTTTCTCAAGCGTTGCTCATAATAAGCAGGTGTTTGTCCCAAAAGATCGGCAAGGCCCTGACTTAAGGCTACTATGTTCTCACTAAAATTACCTTCTGTAGGTGATATAGCATCCCAACGTACATCGTATTTAATCACTGAAGTTGCCAGCAAACTACCATCACCTGCATATAGATTACCGCGCGTAGCTTCCATAGTAACTACTTTCTCGGTACTGGTTAATGCGAGTTGCCTGTATTTGTCTCCTTTAAAGAATTGGATATCTACAAGCTTGATCACCACAAGAATAGCGAAGATGAACATACATCCTGCCACAAAATACAATCGGTTTAATATGTTCTTTTCGGTGGTTGCCAAGTTGTTACTCCTTATTGTTACTTTTAACTTTTATTTTCTTTGGTGGCGCATCAGAAGGGACAATCCCTCCAGAGACTACTTTATTTGTGACTGTGCTCAGCATTTTTAATTTGCGCAGTTCTAAGCGTGCCGCTACGTACTCACTTCGCAATTCTTGCACATCTGTTTTAAGCCTTGCAATCTCGTGCACTTTCTCATCTGCTCTGTGCGAACTTGCTATCATTACTAGTGCCAATAGCGATAGAAATATTATCATACGCCAATTTTTAAATGACTCCTCATCTACAAGAAACTTTCCTTTAAGTATGTCATTAAACTTCTGCTTCATTATAGCTTCTGTGCGATGCGCAGTTTTGCACTACGGGCTCTATTATTAATCTGTATTTCTTCTTGACCGGGAACAATAAGCTTCCTCACTTTTTTAAATGGCACCTCTACATTACCATACATATCTTTTTCTGGCTCTCCTTCAAACAAACCATTTCTGATATATCGCTTTACCAATCTATCTTCTAAAGAGTGATAGGATATCAAACTCAACCTGCCGCCTGATTCTAGCAAGGGCTCTGTTTGTAACAAAAACTCTTTCAATACCTCAATCTCTTGATTCACTTCAATACGTATTGCCTGATATATCTGAGCTAATATTTTATGCTCCTTATGTTTTGGCAATAACGAACGCAAAACCTCTTTAAACTGAACACTAGTTTTGATGGGCGCATTTTTTCTGGCTGCTGCAATAAATCTTGCTAGTTTGGGTGCGTTTCTCAACTCGCCATATTGCCAGAATACTTGACGTAACTCCTCTTCATCATATTCGTTAACCACGTGATAAGCCGACAAGGAATCGTTTTGATTCATTCGCATATCTAGGTCTGCTTCAAAACGTGTTGAGAAGCCCCGTTCGGCCACATCAAATTGATGCGACGAAACTCCAAAATCCCCTAGTATGCCATCCACTCTTTTGATGCCGTGAAATCGCAAAAAACGTTTGATGTACCTAAAATTCTCTGGAATGAGCGTAAATCGATTGTCGCTAAGCGCATTTTTATGAGCGTCTTGGTCTTGGTCAAAAGCAAACAATTGTCCATTGTCGCCAAGTCTATTTAATATTTCTCTAGAATGACCTCCACCTCCAAATGTCACATCTACATAAATCCCATCTGGTTTGATAGCCAGCCCATCTACAGTTTCTTGAAGCAGGACAGGATTATGATATTCCATCTGGCTCCTCATTTTGATCTCCCATTACTTCTTCTGCCAGTTCTGCAAAATCCAAAGCCGCTTCATCTATTGCCTTTTCATACAAGTCCTTATCCCATATTTCTAAGACGTTAATCGCAGCGTTAACCACAATCTCTTTTTTCGTACCCGCAAAGGCGTGTAAATCTTTTGAGATGAGGATTCTTCCAGAAGCATCTATATCCACCGGCTTAACACCTGCATTAAAACGACGTATAAACTCATCATTCTTCTTATTAAAACGATTGAGCCTATTCACTTTCTGAGAAAGGGCATTCCATTCTTTCATGGGATACAACTCCAAACATTTCTGAAACACGGCGCGTTTAAGCACAAAGCCTTCTTGCAAGACTGGCGCCAACTGCTTCTTAAACGCTTGAGGCAACATGAGTCTGCCCTTAGCGTCTATTTTGCATTCATATGTTCCAATTAGAGTAATCAATTCGTTCGCTATACTATTGCTTAATAAACCAAATATAGAGCAAAAAATTGCACATTTTACCACTTTACTGCACTTTGTTGATAAGTTTTGACACTTGAGGTGGTTATTAACAAAACGAGCAGAGTATTCTTTACATTTCTGGAATTGGGTCCGGATAGCTTAGGCGTCCGTTTTGACGCCGGATAAAAAAAGTAAAAAAGAAAATTTGCCACAAAAATCATCAAGATTTTAATCACAAAAGCAACTATTATTTCTAAGGAAGATTTTTACATTCATTGTGGATTCATTAGGAAATAGGAAATACCTATCTTTGCAGTTAAGCGAATGCCCAACTGAACTATGGAGTACACTCTCAAAACCAACGGAAAATTCACCTATCTTGAAGAAGGTGAAGGCCGACCAATCATTATTCTTCATGGATTAATGGGGGGCTTGAGTAACTTTGATGCGGTTACCCAACACTTCTCCTCCAATGGATATAAGGTGATCATTCCAGAATTACCTGTTTACAGTGCACCGCTTTTAAAAACAGGGGTTAAAAACTTCGCCACCTATTTACAAGAATTTATTACCCAACAAGGATATAAGGATGTGATATTATTGGGGAACTCTATGGGAGGACATGTAGGCCTATATCATACCAAACACTATCCAGAAAACACAGCTGGATTGGTAATAACAGGTAGCTCTGGTTTGTATGAAAATGCAATGGGAGAAAGTTATCCTAAACGCGGGGATTATGAATATATCAAGAAAAAGGCTGAAGCTGTTTTTTATGATCCAACTATTGCCACCAAGGAAATTGTAGATGAAGTTTATGACACCGTAAATGATCGCAATAAGCTTATCAAAACACTTGCCATTGCCAAGAGCGCGATACGTCACAATATGGCCAAGGATTTACCAGATATGAAAACCCCTACTTGTATCATCTGGGGAAAACAAGACAGCGTAACTCCTCCAGAAGTAGCTATTGATTTTGAAAAATTACTTCCAGATTCAGAATTATTCTGGATTGATAAATGTGGCCACGCAGCCATGATGGAGCAACCAGAAGCGTTTAATGACATTTTACTGGCTTGGCTCAAGAAGAGAGAGCTCTAAAATTCTTAGGCCATGAAGATAAAGTCTGCCGAGTTTGTGGTAAGTAACTCTGAGGTTGCAAAGTGCCCAAATACCCTAATTCCTGAATATGCTTTTATAGGTCGTTCTAATGTAGGCAAGTCGTCTCTCATTAATATGCTTGCCGACAGAAAAAGTCTAGCTAAAACATCCGGAAGACCGGGAAAAACACAACTTATCAATCACTTTCTGATTAATAAAAATTGGCACCTCGTAGATTTACCTGGTTATGGTTATGCTCGAGTTTCTAAAAAAGATAAGAAGTATTTCCAGAAATTTATTACTGACTACTTTGAGCGCCGTAGTCAGCTCATCTCGGCTTTTGTACTCATTGATTCTAGGCACGAACCTCAACCTATAGATACCGCATTTATGGAATATCTAGGGAAGCGTCAGATACCATTTTCTATCATATTTACCAAAGCAGATAAGCTTAAGCCTCAAGCCTTAGAGCGCAATATTGAGACTTATAAATCTATCCTATTGGCAACGACTTGGGAAGAATTTCCTAATTACTTTATTAGCAGTTCTACTAACGGCATAGGGCAAGAAGAGATACTAGGTTATATCCAGAAGATAAATGATAATCTTAGCGTTTGAAGCTTTTCAATTGTTTCATTAGTAGCTCTACAGAATTTATCTCTTCAAAATCCTTAGCTGTAATATAAGGTTCCATTACATGGCCATCTGCTACGAGTATTATAGGAAACTCATAGCTAGGCAACCACTTAGATTTATACTTTTTCAGGAATTCATCTTTGTGATAAAACTCCATGGGCATAGCAAATTCCTGTCTAAAATCTTTCCAAATCTGCTTTTCGCGAAAGCTCCCATGAGTTAACGCACACAGGTCGCAAGCATAGGTTTCTGGTTTTACAATTTTATGCGCAATGTCCAACCAATTATTGACCAAACCAGAATTAGCATTGTAAACAAAGAGCAGTTTCTTTTCTGACATGTTATCCATTATAATGACATTATTACATTACTTCTTTAGATCAAGATGCTCTGCAAAGTAATCTGTGAAGTCTTTCATTGTATCTGCCATCTTATCATTACCTGTAGCTCTTCTAAATGAGTCTGTCATCCCCACTAAGGTCTGATGAAAAAACACCTGCATTTCATCTACAGGCATATCTTTTGTCCATAAATCAATACGAACAGATTCTTGATTGTTATTATCCCAAAGCGAAAGCAAGACTGCCTTAGCTTCTTCATTAGCAACTCCGCCATCACGGGCCGTCCAAGCTATCTTTTCTGGAACGCGATTTTCATCAAGTGCAATTGCTATTTTTATATCAGATTTGTGGGTAGTGTCCATAGTTAGGGTTTGTATTTTGCATTATTAAAAAGCGTCTCTGCATCTTGCAGCAGCATAGTCTTTATAGAGTTGTCATTGTTTTTCATAAAAGAAGAAACGATTTGATATCCTATGTATCGCCCTATTCTCCCTGGTGTTTCATTATCAAAATCTAAATAAAATTTAGAGAAAGGAGCAGGATCTACAAATCGAGTTAGCAGCTTTCGGTCAGTACTAAATAGCAATTCCTTTCTCACAAAATACTCCCAGATATTGACCTCATTAGCCCTTGCAAAATCAAGTTCTTCACTTGTATACGACAGTACTTCATGAAGCGGCTTCTGACTCAATAATTGTTGCATGAGGTACAACTTTTTACCTTCGTAAATTATCTGCGCCATAAACTGAGGACTTTGAGATGGGGGTATTTGTGCTTTTGCAAAAGCGTGAGCCACATCAACCGCAATCTGTTCTTTTCTAAAGTTCTTTGCATGAAATCTAGCTACTCCATGATAGAAGAAATGATCTGCTCCCAAATAGGTTGATAAAGACACAAACAATAAACTATCATTTAAAATAACTTTGTTTCTATAATCTACATCTGTAGCTACCATAATAGTTTTAGGAATACTTGCTTCTGGGTAGTAATATTTAATATGTTTAAAGAGCAATTCTAAATCTGATCCTGTTTCATCTAGTAGAGAAAACTCCTTTGCTACTTCCTGCTCAATTTCCTTTTGTACGGTATCGTTCATTTTTGCCGTCCAATAGACATCATCAAAGCGCTGTGAGAAAAAATAAGGATACTCTTTTTTTAGTTTTGCTATATCAGAAGGTGCAGATTGCGCTAGAGCCACGTCAAACCTCTTAAGCTTAAAATCTATAGAAGTTCCTGCTACATCGGAATTAACTTTAGGATTATCTCCACAAGAAATTATACATGATATAATGAGCAATAAGCACAAAAAATTCTTCATAGGAATACGTATCTTTAATGCCATTAAACGATTAAATAATGGTTTCATTTTGATCCTTTGATTTAATTTTACAAAAATACGTTTTACAATTCTAAACAGAGATATATGCAAACAGATAAAGTGGTTGATTACATTGTAAACTGGTTGAAAGACTATGCAACAAAGGCTAATATGAATGGATTTGTAGTAGGTGTAAGTGGTGGCATTGATAGTGGCCTTACCTCTACATTATGCGCCATGACAGGCTTCCCAACCCTCTGTATTGAAATGCCCATTCATCAGGCATCAAGCCAGGTTTCTAGAGGCCAAGAGCATATTGCACAACTTAAAGAACGATTTGATAATGTGTCCAGCGTTGAAGTAGAACTCACAGACTTTTTTGAGACCTTTAAAAACGTAGTGCCTGCAACGGAGCCATCAGAACAGCTCAACCTTAGTCTCGCAAATGCCCGAGCACGTATGCGCATGACTACTTTGTATTATTTTGCAGGTCTCAAAAAATACCTTGTTGCGGGAACGGGTAATAAAGTAGAAGATTTTGGAGTTGGTTTTTACACAAAATATGGTGATGGTGGGGTAGACCTCAGTCCGATAGCAGACTTAATGAAGTCTGAAGTTTACCAACTTGCCGCCTTCGTGAAAGTGCCAGCAAGTATCCAAAAAGCGCCTCCTACAGATGGTTTATGGGGTGATGACCGCACAGACGAAGACCAGATAGGTGCTTCTTACGACCAGTTAGAATGGGCAATGAGAGAAGATGAAAAAGGGAAAGTTCCTGAAAATTTTGACGGTGAGAAACAACGCGTGTTTAGATTATTTAAAAAATTAAATAATGCAAATCAGCATAAAATGAACCCTATTCCAGTTTGTACGATTCCTACGCATTTAATGACCTGAACATTTTAATAGTCTTTTAAGGAAGATAGTCCATATTTTTCGTACTTTTACAGAAGAAGCGTTCCCCCTTTTAGCTTGTTTATATTTTAACAAACAACAAAAATGGATAAAGTTCTAATAGCGGATCACCATCCTATTACAAGAAAAGGGATCACATCAATACTTACTGAAGAAAATAGTTATGACGTTGTTGGTTACATCAGTGATGGCAATGACATCTTAAAATTTCTAACTAAGAATGAAGTAGATATTCTTATTCTAGAAATAGATATACCAAATCTTAACAGTATCACGACGATTAAGTCAATTAAACGAGAGTTCTCTCATATCAAAATACTTATCTTAAGTTGTCATCCTGAAGAAATGTATGCGTTAAGCGCTATAAAATATGGCGCAGCTGGCTACATATCAAAAACAGCCTCCTTACAACGTATTCTTGATGCTACTAATCAAATTCAAAAAGGAGGTATTTACTTGAATGAAAATTTAAGTGAGCGTCTTATAAGTGATGGTAATAATACTCAAGGACTGGCCTACAAATACAAAAAATTGTCAAGTAGAGAAATAGAGGTTCTTAATCAATTATCTAACGGAAAACGTAATAAAGAGATCGCTGCAGATCTCGATATTAATGAAAAAACCGTGAGCACCTATAAAATGAGACTTCTTAAAAAGCTAGAAGCACAAAACGTTACTGAGCTTATCAAGCACGCGAGATTATTACAAAGCACAAGTATCTAGACAGACAAAACTCTTCCTAATTTATTACCTAACAAGGTATTTAAGGATTGATAATCTAGTATATCCAACAACACATCTTTGTTAGAAGTGGACTCTTTGGTTTGCTTGGATAATTCTTCGATTTTTTGGTTAATTAGATACTTCCGCAAGCTTAGTATGGTCTCACTTACCAATTGAGCAACACTCTTATTCTTGAGTTTAACATAAACCTCTTTAGTATCCCATCTATGAAGGAGGTATTTTTCATCATTAAGAATAATGCTTGAAATCTCAGCAGACTCCTCAGGGACGAGTTCATTAATCAAATTTTGCACTTTGAGCTCATTATCACGATTTAACCGCTCTATTATTTTTGAATACAAGGATCTAAACATAGTGTTTGTAAAAGCGACTTCATCATCCTGAAGATCCAAATAGATTTTTTCAAAAACCTTAATCTTTTGAATTACAGGCTCCAATGCATACTCTCCCTCCTCTGTTTCCTTTACTATCAGGTCCTCAAACTCCTCCTCTACATTACCATAAAGCAACAAAGCTTCAATTATCTTTCGTTCTAGCTCATAAAGCACATCTACCTTCTCAACTGGATTAATCGCTTCATTCCCAACCACACTAAACGGCTTGCTGCTACTTTCTTTAGTCTTCTTAGCTTCTTCCTTTTTATTCTTATTAAAAATTTGAGCCAGCGTATTATAGAGCACATCTTCAGATATTTCCATAATACGGGAGCATTCTTGGATATAAATCTCGCGTTTAATGGTGTCGGGTATTTTAGCAATACTCTCTACCATATCCCTTACCGTTGCGGCCTTTTTAATAGGGTCTCCAGCCGCTTCCTCTACTAGAAGATTAGCTTTGTATTGGATAAAATCTTTAGCGTTTTCTGAAAAATAATTTAGAATTTCTTCTTTAGAATGCTTTCGCGAAAAGCTATCGGGATCCTCTCCTTCAGGAAAAGAACACACCTTAACATTCATTCCCTGTTCAAGAATAAGATCTATCCCTCTTATTGCCGCACGTTGTCCTGCAGCATCACCATCAAACAATACCGTAATATTCTTTGTAAGCCTGTTAACCAATCTAATTTGCTCAGGTGTAAGGGCAGTTCCCGATGACGATACTACATTCTCAATACCGGATTGATACATCTGTATTACATCTGTATAGCCCTCAACTAGATAACAATTATCTTCCTTAGCGATCATCTTTTTTGCATAGTAAATACCATACAAAACTTTACTCTTGTGATAAATATCACTCTCTGGGGAGTTAAGGTATTTGGCTGCTTTTTTACTACTATCCAAAATACGCCCACCAAAACCTAATACACGACCACTCATAGAATGAATAGGAAACATTACTCGCCCTTTAAAACGATCAAACTGTTTTTCTTCTTTAACAATAGACAGTCCCGTTTTTTCTAAAAAATCTAGTTTATATCCTTTGCGCAAGGCTTCACTTGTAAAAGCATCCCATTGGTCCGGATTATAACCCAATTCAAATTTCTTAATCGTTTCTTCTGAAAAACCACGTTCCTTAAAGTAGGTGCCGCCTATGGCTTTCCCCTGTTCTGAGTTTAACAGTGTGGTATGATAATAATCTCTGGCATATTCACTTACCAGATAAAGACTCTCTCTTTCATTGGCAGCCTCCTTTTGCTCATCGGTCTGTTCAGTTTCATCTACCTCTATATTGTATTTTTTTGCTAAGTACTTAATCGCCTCAGGATAGGAAAAATGTTCATGCTCCATTAAAAAAGCAACGGCATTACCCCCTTTTCCGCTAGAAAAATCTTTCCAAATTTGCTTTACTGGAGATACCATAAAACTAGGCGTACGCTCATCAGAAAACGGAGATAAACCTTTATAATTAGATCCTGATTTTTTGAGTTGTACAAAATCACCGATGACCTCCTCTACTCGAGCAGTTTCAAAAACTTTATCTATAGTCTCTTTGGAAATCAAAGTATAATCAGGCTAGTTTGTAAAAATAAGGATTTTGTCTAGATAAAGTTAGCCTAATTTGCTTTCGCCAAAGCGTAAAAAGGCAAGATTTTTGTATTTTGCTTTACTATGAGATATTTAGGGCTATTATTTGCGTTATTTTTCACGAGTCTACTTTGGGCACAAGGCTATAAAGCTACACTCATTAACACCCAATCCTTAGACGCAGATGTTTTTGTAGGTACTGATAAATTTGCAAATTTATTTTACACTAAAAATCGCACGCTGTATAAGACTGAAGCTAACAGAACTCTTGAATATGCTGCTCTAAATCTTGGAGAAATAACTACTATAGATATTGTTAACCCATTAAAAATAAGTGTGTTTTATAAGCAATCTAATACGCTGGTTTTATTAGACAATACGCTCACCGAGATTACTAGAGTAAATTTTTCTGCCTTAGAAGAATTTAGAAACAGTGCTTTAGGAAGTACAGCAAATGATAGGCACCTTTGGATTTTTAATACAGATTTACAGCAACTAGAGTTGTTTGATTACAGATTAAATAAGGTCGTAGTAGAGTTTCCTCCATTATCTAATATCCCACTAGCATATACCAGTAATTTTAATTTATGCTGGTTACAACAGGATAATAGCCTAAATGTCTATAATATTTATGGAAACTTGGAAGAAGAAATACCTACACCCGTTACTTTTGAGAAATTAGCGCAAAGTCAGAATACGGTTATCGGGTATAAAGGAGAGTCCTTTTACATCAAGAGTCCTGCTACAAATTTTTTTCAGGCATTAGAGAATATTGAAAATACGGCTCAAGAGTTTTCATTGATAGGTGAAATCCTTTATATTTACAATGGTCAAAATCTAATGACCTTTACGATCACAACCTCTAAATAACAACACTCATGCACATCGCAATTGCTGGTAATATTGGAGCAGGAAAAACCACGCTCACTAAGCTTCTAGCGAAGCATTTTAAATGGACACCACAGTTTGAAGATGTTGTTGACAATCCATACTTAGATGATTTTTACAATGAGATGGAACGGTGGTCTTTTAATCTCCAGGTATATTTCTTAAACAGTAGATTTAGACAACTCCTAGAAATTAGAAATAGCAAGAAGAGTATTATACAGGACAGAACGATATATGAAGACGCATTTATCTTTGC
>JALZVV010000006.1 GCA_023299935.1 Dokdonia sp. | reverse complement strand
CTCATTGCCTTAATGAAAGATCAAGTAGATGCCCTCAAGGCAAACGGCATCAAAGCAGCTTACTATAATAGTAGCCAGCCCCCAGAAGAAATCCAGGAAGTGTTGCAACAGTTAAAGGATAACTTACTAGACCTTATATACGTCGCCCCAGAAAGCTTACCACTTATAGACCCTGTGCTTTCACTTTCAAAAATAAGTCTAATTGCTATAGATGAGGCCCATTGCATTTCTTCCTGGGGTCACGACTTTAGACCCGCATATACGCAATTAGGGTATCTAAAAAAAAGATATCCAGATACACCTCTCGTTGCTCTTACTGCCACCGCAGATCGCTCTACTCAAGATGATATAGCTGCACAACTAGGCATCCCAAAGGCAAAAAAACATGTCTCCTCCTTTGACCGCCCCAACCTCTATCTAGATGTACGGCCAGGACAAAAACGCAACGAGCAAATTACCGTCTTTCTAGAACAGCACCCTTTTGAAAGTGGTATTGTGTATTGCTTATCCAGAAAAGGAACAGAAACGCTCGCCGCCAAATTAAAATCTATAGGATACAATGCTGCCGCATACCACGCAGGTATGACGGCACTGGAACGAAGTCAAGTTCAAGAAAATTTTATAAACGATACAACTCCAATAATCTGTGCCACTATCGCTTTTGGGATGGGTATAGACAAAAGCAATGTACGCTGGGTAATTCATTACAATATGCCTAAAAATCTTGAAGGCTATTATCAAGAAATAGGTCGTGCTGGCAGGGATGGTCTGCCCGCTCATACACTACTGTTTTATAGTTATGCAGATATGATCCAACTGCGCAAGTTTATAGAGGGTGCTCAAAATGAAACCTACCAACTCGCAAAGCTAGAGCGAATGCAACAGTATGCAGAAGCATTAAGTTGCCGGCGCAAAGTGTTGATTAATTATTTTGGCGAATTTCTATCTCAAGATTGTGGCCACTGTGACATTTGTAAAAATCCACCAGAGTATTATGATGGGACATTGCTCGCTCAGAAAGTGCTTTCTGGCGTGGCACGTCTCAAAGAGCAGGAAGCCATGGGAATGGTTATAGACGTATTGCGTGGCTCTCAAAATGCACAATTATATGACAAGGGGTATCAACATATTAAAACTTTTGGCGCAGCAAAAGAGGTAGCTTGGCGCGACCTGCAACAATATGTTATACAAATGGTTAATCAGGGGTTGTTGGAAATACGCTTTCGCGAAAGCGGTCGCCTTCTCCTCACAACTCTTGCTAAGGAAGTGCTATTTGAAGAAAAAAAAATACAACTAGCTAATCTTGCCCAGCCTAAAGCCCAACCCCTTGTAAAAGAACGCAAAGCTAAAAAACAGAAAGGAACCCTTTTTGAAAAACTACGTGAACTACGTGCCGAACTAGCCAGAGAGGCAAATGTTCCTGCTTATATCATATTTTCTGACGCCTCCCTCAAGGATATGGAGGACCAAGAGCCTCAATCTCCAGAAGAATTTCTGGATATACATGGTGTTGGACAATCAAAAATGAACAAGTATGGCACAGATTTTATTACACTTATAAAAGCTCACGTCCATAATGCCAATCCTAAATCCAGCAACAAAACCTTCCAGGAAACCAAACTGCTTTTAGAAAAAGGATTCTCGCTAGAAGAAATAGCAGAGGAACGTAAGCTTACAGTTTCGACCATTTATAATCATCTAATTAAACTGTATGAAGAAGGAATGGATATAGATTTTTATCAGATTATACAGCCTGTTGAGATTGAGCAAATAAAAACTGCCAAGAACAAAGTAAAGGATACAGGTAAACTCCAATCATATTTTGATTATTTTAAGGAAGAGATCCCATACTGGAAAATTAAACTAGGATTATATCTGGCAAAAAAAACCTTTTAACCTCAGGAGATTGAATACAACTTACTAATTAAGGTAAATGAGCTTTTGACTACTTAAGAGACTCTCATAAAAACTAAAAAAGAGGTGCCTAAATGGGCGCCTCTTTTTAGTAAATAATATTTGTGATATCAGTCCAGCACTTATCTCGATACAATAATAAATTCTGATCTTCTATTGAGTTGGTGCTCTTCTTCAGAACATTTTACTCCATTAGAACATTGATTTACGTGTTGTGTCTCTCCATATCCTCTTCCTGTAATTCTAGAACTATTGATAAAACCTTTATTAATAATGTACTCTTTTGTAGAAGTATTTCTACGTTGAGATAGGTTTAAGTTATAAGCATCACGTCCTCGACTATCTGTATGTGAGCGCACATCAATTCTTAAGCTAGGATATTCATTCATCACTGCAATCACTTTTTCTAATTCGTAAGCTGCATCTGGGCGGATATATGCTTTGTCAAAATCAAAATATATTGGATTTAGATTTAAAACTTTTGCCAAGTCATCCCCTACTCTTAATCTTAATTTAGGCTCTAACGAAAGATCCAAATTTGCTACTCCACCGTTTTCTGTTCCTGTACGTAGTGAATCTTCTCCTGGATTGTACTTCTCTTTGCTAGCTCTAATAGCATATGGTGTCTCACAAGGGAAAGGCCCTCCAAAACTAACTCTTCCTTGAGTATCACTTATTTGCGTACCCAATAATTCATTATCTAAATTTCTAAGCTCAACTGTAGCACCAGGTATAATCTCTTGTGTATCCCTATCTCTTACAATACCTGTAATAGTTTGCTCACAAGGAGGTACAATAATCTTCTCTCTGTTCACGGCATAAATATCATCATTACCTAATCCACCATCTCTATTAGAAGCAAAATATCCTTCTCCAGTGTGATCATTTAAGATTAATCCAAAATCATCTTTACTACTGTTTAACGGTTTTCCTACAGTCACTGTTTCTGTTACCGTACCATTATCTCCTAGGGCAGATGTAAAAATATCTAAACCTCCTAGACCAGAATGTCCATCAGAAGCATAGAATAATTGATTTGCCGAGGTTACAAATGGGAAAGTCTCTCTACCTTCTGTATTCACAGCATCACCTAAATTTACTGGCTCTCCAAAACCACCATTGTCTAAAATGGCAACTTTCCATAAATCACTTAATCCCCTTGTACCTGGTCTATCAGATGCAAAATATAAGGTATTACCATCTGGACTTAAAGCAGGATGTGCTGTAGAGTATTCATCGCTGTTAAAAGGCAACTCTTCTGGCTTACTCCACTCTTCGTTATTCCTTACACTTCTAAAGAGTTTAAGTTTAGTTGTACCAGCTTCATCTTTTCTTAATTTCTTTTTCTTTGTATAATTATTACGTGTAAAAAAGATTACATCACCCGCATCACTAAATACAGAAGTACTCTCGTGATACGGAGTATTTAATTCTTTAGCTAATCTTGAAATTTCAGGATTCTCAACACTAGTATCTTCTACGATAAAAAGATCTAAGAAAGGCTGATCATTCCAGTTATGCTTTAAATCACCAGTTACACTTTTTCTGTTAGAAGAAAAAACCACTCGCTCTCCATAAAAGCTAGGTCCAAAATCCTGTAATTCTGAATTAAAGAATACAGGAGAAATACTGTACTGACCCGATCTTTCTTCAATCTCCTTGAGATAATTACGTTCTTTTTGGAATTTAATCGCTCTAGAGTCATTACCATTTAATTGATTAAACTTTTCCATTTGCGCATCTGCCAGGTCATAAAGTTCAATACTCTTAAGCGCTTGCGCAAATCTAAAGTAATACTCAGAATCAATGGTCTCTCCTGCTGTCTCAGTTCCATCACTAAATAACTTTTCATACCATTTTACAGCTTCTTGATATTCTGCCGTAAAATAATAGGAATCCCCAAGATTCTTGTATACTTCTGCTGTATTTACACCTCTTTCTGCTAGTCTCAAATATAAATTACGAGCATCTATGTATGAATATTCATCATAGTTATCAGTAGCTTCTTTAACTCTTTTTTCTTGGGCTTGTATTCCTAGAGATAAGGCACAAACCATAAGAAGTATTAAATTTTTATATAATCGTTGTCTCATAAGTAACTATTTTTGGTCAACTAATTTTTATTTTTTGCTTTCGCCAAAGCACTCTTTTTTGTTTTTACAATATTCTTCTAATTTCTTTT
>JALZVV010000005.1 GCA_023299935.1 Dokdonia sp. | reverse complement strand
CTTAAATCTTGTAATTTCTGGTTTTGCTCCTAGCTTAACCATAGCATCTGCTCGTTCTTGGTCACTATAACAGTATATCGTTTCTTTTTTATTCCTTACTCTAAATAAAGGGGTCTCCAGAATATACAAATGCCCTTCTTTAATAAGCTCTGGAAAAAATTGTAGAAAGAACGTAATTAACAGCAAGCGTATGTGCATACCATCTACATCGGCATCCGTGGCGATTACAATATTATTATAGCGCAGATCCTCGATAGACTCTTCAATATTTAACGCGGCTTGCAGCAGGTTAAATTCTTCATTTTCATATACAATCTTCTTGGTTAATCCATAACTATTTAAAGGCTTCCCTTTAAGGCTAAAAACGGCTTGCGTGTTGACATCACGAGATTTTGTAATAGACCCACTTGCTGAGTCGCCCTCTGTAATAAACAAGGTGCTTTCTAGATTTCTGGCTTTCTTGCTATCTGTAAGATGGATTCTACAATCCCTCAATTTTTTATTGTGTAAACTGGCTTTTTTAGCTCGTTCTCGAGCTAATTTGCGTATACCAGACAGGTCCTTACGCTCCCGTTCTGCCTGTAATATTTTTCGTTGTAAAGCACCTGTTACTTCTGGATTTTTGTGTAAAAAGTTATCTAGTGCTGTTTTTAAGAAATCATTGATATACGTGCGTACTGTAGGTAAATCGCCACCCATTTCTGTACTTCCAAGCTTGGTCTTTGTTTGGGATTCAAAAACAGGCTCCATCACCTTGATACTTATCGCAGATACAATGGATTTGCGTATATCTGATGCGTCATAATTTTTATTAAAATATTCTCTTATTGTGCGCACTACGCTTTCGCGAAAAGCGTTCTGATGCGTTCCTCCTTGCGTTGTGTTCTGACCATTTACAAATGAGTGATACTCCTCAGAATACTGCGTTTTACTATGAGTTATCGCTACTTCAATATCTTCACCACGTAAGTGAATGATATTATACAGTCTATCACCCTCTACAATGCTATCTGACAATAAATCCTTTAATCCATTCTCAGAAAAGAATTTCTCCCCGTTAAAAACTATGGTTAAACCGGGGTTGAGATATACGTAGTTCTTAATCAGTCGTTCTACATACTCACTTCTAAACTTATATTTTTTGAAAATTTCAGCATCTGGAATAAAAGTGACTTTAGTGCCACGTCTTCTCGAAGTTTCGTCTAGTAAGTCTTGATTGGTAAGTTCTCCTTTCTCAAACTCGGCAGATGCAGATTTACCATCTCTAGTAGATTCTACTCGAAAGTATGTAGAAAGTGCATTTACTGCCTTTGTACCTACTCCATTGAGTCCTACAGATTTTTTAAAGGCACGGGAGTCATACTTCCCTCCTGTATTCATCTTAGAAACTACGTCTACGACTTTTCCTAAAGGAATCCCTCGTCCATAATCCCTTACAATAACGCGTTCTCCTTGTATAGAGATCTCGATGGTCTTTCCTGCTCCCATCACAAACTCATCAATACAGTTATCCAGAACTTCTTTTACTAAAATATAGATACCATCATCTGCGCTAGAACCATCGCCCAGCTTCCCAATATACATGCCAGGACGCATACGAATATGCTCCTTCCAATCGAGGGATCGTATATTATCTTCATTATACTGCGTTTCTTCTGCCATATGCTTCTACTAGGGTAGCTAATATAAGACTTAGCGTAGGCTAATGAAATACTCAAAAAAAGAAGTAATCAACAATTTTATAGTACAAATGTTGATTGTTTTAATAGTCCTATAGGTTGCGACATTTTCAATTTGTATCTTGTAATTCCAGTTAAGTTCAATTACAAGAATAGGTTAATAACAATGAATTTGAAAAAGCAAAAGGACACAACTTCTATTATCATAGGCATATTAATTCTTGGTTTTATAATCTGGCAGGTCATAAGTTATATCCTTCCTGACCAACCCGCTTACGAGAATGGGAAAGCCCTTCTAGTGGATGTAATGAAAATACATGGGGGTAAAAACAATTGGGATAGCAAGAAGGGTCTTAGCTTTACCAAAGATTTTAAACTTTTTAAAAAGGATGGTAGGACAGAAATAGAAAAGAAAGAATCTCATCGCTATAATTATGCCCCCAGAGAAGATTTAAAAGTAGCTTGGAGTCAAGATAGCAATGAATATGTACTGCATAAAACGTCAAAAGGGATTTTGCAATATGTAAATGATTCCATTGATGCCCGAGCCACTACTAAGACCTTATATGCAAAACTCAATGCAGCCACATTTGTCATTGATTTACCATATTCACTTGATGATACTAATGCTTCGCTCGATTACCAAGGCCAAGAAGATTTTCAGGGTCAGGACTGTCATGTCCTGAAGGTTAACTTTAAAGATTCTAAAGATACGTGGCGGCTATATTTTGCTACAGACAATTTTAATTGGTTGGGTTATTGGGTACACACTTCTGACCATTATAGTTTGGTCTTGAATGAAGAAATGATTGATGTGAATGGATTTACGCTTTCGCGAAAGCGCAAAAGTTACCGTACAGACTCACTCCAAAACATCACATATTTGCGAGCGACTTATGATTATACAGATTACAAGATCAATTAGACGCGACTGAGCTTAGCAAATTGTGAGGGTGTAAGATTACAAAAACGTTTAAAGGATTTATTGAAGGTTACTTTATTGTTATATCCCACTTCATAGGCAATATCAATAATATTGAGATCTTCATTATTAGCTTTTAAAATTTCCATTGCTTCTTCTACGCGATATTTATTAATTAACTCGAAGAAATTCATTCCAAAATGCTCATTGATTATTTGCGAAGCGTTATGCCTAGTTGTATTTAATCGCTGTGCTATGGACTCTAATTTTATGGAGTTCACTCTATAAACCTTCTCATTTTCCAATAAAGCCACAAGCTCTTCTTTAAGTTCCATAGAAAAACTAGGCGTAAGGCCCGAATTTTTATATTTCACAACCGCCTTAGCAATGGATGGCATTGTACCTACTAGGATTTTAGGATTGGAATAAGCAATATAACCTACGTACAAGACTAAAGCTGTCATTGCAAAAAGCTGCACATTAAATACGACTCCATTAAAAACGTTTTGAATAATTACTAGGGCATAGAAAGAATAGGATATCGCATACACCGCGTGGATAATCATTATGGTTTTCTGTAAGTGTATTTTCTTTTGAAATTGAGTCCCTTTTTTTGTTACATTCTTGCGATATACGTTAAAAGTCAGGTAGCCATAAACAATCAAAGATATAAGCTTAATAATGGTTATAGGACGTAAATAAGGATGTTCTCCATATGCCGTAGCGCCTAACATTATTTGTAACTTTTCTTCTCCTGAAAGTAAATAAATAGGTGTAAAGAGGACAATTATTCCAATCGTAGGAACAAGATGTAATAAGTCTCGTTTATGAAATTTGTAATTTTCTGTAATTCTTTTAAAATAAAAATACAATACAGGTCCATATAAGAAAGAAAGCCACGTAGACATGGATAATGTGTGAGGAGCTGAAAAGGTGAAATTGGTCAAATATAAAGATACGTGTATCAAGAAGAAAGAGTGCATAAAAACAAATAAACCTATTAGGGCATTAGCTACACGGTCTGTTTTTCGTCTAACATTTAATATAAAAGCAATAAACAAGCCTATCAAACCAACATATAAATAGAAAAAAGAGCTGATATTGAATTTAGTTTGATACTTATCCCTTAACGCAATAAAACCATCTGTCTTTGAAATGTTCTCATAATTACTATTCTTAAGGATATCAAAATCTCCGGTTTCTACTATATATCCTTTTAGATTACTAACGGCAGCCTCTATATTGCCTAGTTTTGCATACTTAATAGATTCACGTTCAAAAATCTCTGCTTTGGTGAGTTCAAGTTCTATAGAGACTTCTGAATCTAGAATAGGGCTTGCCTGAATTTGAGCGGTAAAGGTCAAAAATAGACCCGAACAAAAGATGAGCGTACAAATGATTGATTTCATGTTCTTTGGTGGTTTAGTAATCGAACACTTAAAAGTAAACATTTATCTGCATAAAATAGGATAATTAGTATATCCCGATAAAGATACACCTCTCGGGAGTGTTACCTTCTAAACGCCTAATCTGATATGATAGTATATAAAACACTTAATAACAGTAAATTAGTGAGTAATTTTATGTCGGGAAAAGATAAATACTTGGTAATTAAAAATCGGGAATGAAATGATAGCGAAGTAATACTTTACCTACAAGTCTGTGAAAATTATATAACTACAACTTCCCTTTTATAATATCCAAAGCACTATTCACTGTCTCCATTTTCTCAATTTCATCATCTTCTATGGTAATATCAAAATGATCTTC
>JALZVV010000004.1 GCA_023299935.1 Dokdonia sp. | reverse complement strand
AAAAAGTAGTAGATTGTACTTTTTGTAGCGTAAATTCGGATTCCTTTTTACAACTTTGCAACTGTAGTATGAAATAACAAAATGCTAATAAAATGTATATTTTTCGCCTCATTTAGGGTAGAATTAATGAATGGTTTTTAGCTACATTTGCCACAAACTAAGATACATGTTTTTAAACGGACTGAAGACAAAATCTATTATTAGAAAGCTTGAAAAAGTAAATGCAGCGCGTGTACCTGTGACGGTTGGTAATAGATTGAAATCTATAGGTATCATTGAGACGGACGTAAAGAAATTTGACCGTAAAAAACTTAAGAAGCTAGCAAGTATCTTTAATGTGAAGGAACAGGAAATACAAATCGTATCCTTTGTAAAGCAGAAAAAGAAAGAGGACAAAGAGAATCCAGGACTGTTCTCCGTTAAGGATATTGGGTGGAAAGGGATCTTTAAAAGTTCTGGGCTCAAGGATTTTGGGAGTAATTCTTTTGATGTATTGATAAGTTACTATTCACAAGATCATATCGTCTTGAATACGGTTTCTTCATTAACCCAAGGAAAGTTTAAGATTGGTTTAGGAGAAGATACCTACCTCACACACGATTTAAGCTTAGAAGTTAAAACCGCTGAAACCGATGTATTCTTGGTAGAATTAGAAAAATATTTAAAAATTTTGAAACTTATTTAAATATGGAATCACTTCGTGGTATGGGTGTAGCTCTTATTACACCATTTAAGGGAGACTTGTCGATAGATGTAGCTGGCTTAACGAAGCTTGTAGAATATAATATTACAGGAGGGACGGATTTTCTTGTAGTTATGGGTACAACGGCAGAGAATGCCACCTTGTCCCAAGAAGAAAAGGAGGTTGTAATACGAACTATTGTGTCTGCAAATCAAGGTAGATTACCATTGGTCTTAGGGATAGGAGGAAATAATACAGCTTCTATCACAGCGCAAGTTGCAAATGAGGCACGGTTAGCACATTTTGATGCGATATTATCGGTTTCACCGTATTACAACAGACCTTCTCAAGAAGGTATATATCAACATTATAAGGCAATTGCTGAAGCAGCAGTTAAGCCTATTATCATGTATAATGTGCCATCTCGTACCGGTAGTAATATGACTGCAGAGACCACTTTGCGTCTAGCTAACGAATTTGACACTATTATTGGTATAAAAGAGGCTGCAGGTTTTATGGATCAAGCTTTACGTATTTTAAAAGATAGACCAGAAGGGTTTTTAGTACTTTCTGGAGATGACATGATTGCTTTATCTATGGTCTCTGCAGGAGGGGATGGGGTTATTTCTGTTATTGGACAAGCACTGCCTTCTGCTTTTGCTGGGATGATTGGTGGTGGTTTGAAGGGTGATTTTGCAAAAGCATACGACACCCAATTTAAAGTAATGCCCTCTATAGATCTTATTTTTGAAGAAGGGAATCCATCTGGAATTAAATCAATGCTTGCTTATCTAGGGATTTGCGAGAATCATTTGCGATTGCCATTGGTAAAAGCCTCTTCGGAATTGGATAAAAAGATAAAAGGATTCCTAAGTGATTTTGAATAAGCGTTAATCTTATATTAATCTTGATTAACACACAATAAATACTTCTATTTTTGATTTACAGTAGAGTGTTTTATCATGTAAACCTTTTTGCGTAATTTTGCCTGCTGTTCAAAGCTTATGAAGAATATATTAATTTTATTGGTTGCCGTAGTGCTACTTAGTTCGTGTAATGCTTATCAAGATGTACTTAAATCTGATGATATCAAATTAAAGTATACTATTGCAGACTCGTTATATAACGCGGGGAAGTATAAGAAATCGTTGCGTTTGTGGGAGCAAATTGTTCCGTTGTATAGAGGAAGACCACAAGCAGAGCGTGTAATGTTTTTATATTCAGACACGTATTATCAATTACAAGATTATTATCTAGCAGGTTATCAGTTTGAGCGTTTTGTTAATGCATACCCTCAAAGTGAAAAACGAACTGAGGCGGCTTTTAAAAGTGCAGAAAGTTATTACAATCTTTCGCCTAGGTACAATTTAGATCAGGCAGATACTTTTAAAGCAATGGATAAGCTGCAGGTATTTATAAATTCGTATCCAGATTCTGAGAATCTAGAACGTGCTAATACCATGGTACAGGAACTGCGCAATAAGCTTGAAAAGAAAGAGTTTGAGATAGCAAAAGGTTATAATAAAATTGGAGCTAGTAGAGGTACCTTTCCTAATGCAATAAAAGGGTTTGATAATTTTATTTCAGAATATCCAGGTAGTATTTATAGAGAAGATGCATATTTCTGGAGATTGGACAGTGCGTATCAACTAGCTATTGGAAGTATACAGATATTAATGAGTGACCGTTTGCAAGAAGCAAAAGATGCGCATAGCCTATTAATAAAATACTATCCAGAAGGAAAATATAATAAGGAGGCGACAGCAATGTTGGAAGATATTAATGAACGTCTTGAACAAAACACAAACCTAAACGAGAGTAAGTGATGAATATTAAAGAATTAGATGCACCGGTAAGTACAACTACAATTGATAAAAATCTTGTAGATGCACCAACAGATAACATTTATGAGGCTATATCAATTATAGCTAAGCGTGCAACGCAGATTAATACGGAGATAAAGAGAGAGCTTACAGACAAGTTGGATGAGTTTGCGACTTTTAACGATAGTCTTGAAGAGATTTTCGAAAACAAAGAGCAAATAGAGGTCTCTAAATTTTACGAGCGTCTTCCCAAAGCACATGCGCTTGCGGTGCAAGAATGGTTAGAAGATCGTATCTACAGTAGAGATACAAGTATTACTGAAGAAGAAAGTAACGATTAATTACATATGTCCGTTCTAAACGGTAAGAAAGTACTTTTAGGAGTTACTGCTGGGATTGCTGCTTATAAGAGTGCAATGCTTGTAAGAGCTCTAATTAAAGCTGGGGCGACTGTACAAGTTGTCATGACAGAAAAAGCAAAGGACTTTGTTACATCACTTACATTAAGTACGCTTTCGCGTAATCCTGTGCATTCCTCTTTTACCATAGAAGGAGATGATAATGCAGTTTGGACTAATCACGTAGATTTAGGCCTCTGGGCAGACCTTATGGTTATTGCACCAGGAACTGCCAATACCCTATCAAAAATGGCTAATGGCACTTGTGACAATTTGTTACTAGCAACTTATCTAAGCGCAAAATGTCCAGTATACTTTGCACCTGCAATGGACTTAGATATGTACATTCATCCTTCATCTCAGACTACTTTTGATAAGCTTACTTCTTTTGGGAATATTATGATTCCCGCAACTAGTGGAGAACTGGCAAGTGGTTTAGTAGGACAAGGTCGAATGGCAGAGCCAGATGACATTGTAACGTTTATTGAAGATCATCTAAAAGAAGGATTGCCTTTAGTAGGGAAGCGAGTGCTTATTACTGCTGGTCCTACCTATGAAGCAATTGACCCTGTGCGATTTATTGGTAATCATAGTAGTGGTAAAATGGGCATTGAACTGGCCATCTGTGCATCACAATTAGGGGCTGAGGTTGAATTAGTGTTAGGCCCAAGTGCTTTACAAATTTCTGATAGCACTGTGAATGTTCACCGTGTAACATCCGGTCAAGAAATGTATGATAAGGCACATAGCTTTTTTGAAGGAGTAGATATAGCCATTGCAGCGGCTGCTGTTGCCGATTATAAACCTGCAGAAGTTGCTACAGAGAAGATTAAAAAAAATGATGACTCATTAACAATTAATCTAGTAAAGACTAAAGATATTCTAGCCTCAATGGGCGCTATAAAGAAAAATCAATTCTTAGTTGGTTTTGCTTTAGAGACAGAAAATGAGCAAGAAAATGCACTTAAGAAGCTTAAGAAAAAGAATTTAGATGCAATTGTCTTAAATTCGTTAAAAGATAAAGGAGCAGGTTTTAAGACCAAAACTAATAAAATTACGTTTATAGAGAAAGATGGCACGATTTTGCCATATGATTTAAAGACAAAGAAAGAAGTTGCTTCAGATATCTTTGAAAGAATTATGACAAACATACTATGAGATTACTAATTATTTTATTTGCTTTTTTTGCGACTTCCTCATCAGTAGCACAGGAATTAAATGCTATTGTAATTATTAATGCTGAACAGACAGGTAAAGCAGATTTACAAGTTTTTAAAACCTTAGAGCGTTCACTTACAGAGTTTATTAATAATAGAAGATGGACAGATAGAAATTTTAAACAACAAGAGCGTATAGATTGTTCTTTTAATATTATTGTTTCTGAAGTAAATTCAAATAATTTTCAAGCAAGTATTCAGGTGCAGTCAGCACGACCTGTTTATGGCTCTGATTATACAAGTCCTGTTTTTAATTATAATGATAGAGATTTTGATTTTCAGTATACTGAGTTTCAGCCTTTAATTTTTAATCCTAATACTTTTGATTCCAATTTAGTTTCTGTAATTGCGTATTATGCTTATACTATGATTGGGTATGATGCAAACACTTTTAAATTAGGGGATGGAGATAAGTATTACCAAATAGCAAGGCAGGTGGTTACAACTGCGGCTCCAAGTAATCTGTCTGGCTGGAATGCTTCGGATGGGGCTCAATCTCGATTTAGATTGAATGAAGATTTATTATCGCCTAATTTTAAAGAATTCGGTGGAGTGCTCTATTCGTATCATAGATTGGGACTTGATACTATGTCCAGGGATTTAAAAAAGAGTAAGGAGATAATTGCAAATGCTGTAATACAACTTAAAGCTATGAACACTAGACGGCCTAATAATTTTCTGACTAGAGTCTTTTTTGATTCTAAGGCCGAAGAAATAGCTTCTATATTTTCTGGTGGACCACAAGTTAGCATTGTAGATTTGCAAGAAACACTGACTAGGATCGCACCTACAAAATCTACCTTTTGGCGACAGATTAAATTTTAATTTGTAAAGCCCATAAACTAGATTATCTTTAAGCAAACTTTAGAATTTTGCTAGTATCCCTTTCCATAAAAAATTATGCGCTTATACAAGAGGCTCATCTCAGTTTTGAGGATGGCTTTACTGTGATTACTGGTGAAACAGGAGCAGGAAAATCTATTTTATTAGGAGCCCTTGGATTGATAACAGGCAAACGAGCAGATAGTTCTAGTGCTGGGGATAAGAGTGAGAAGTGTATTATAGAGGGTGTCTTTCAGATTGAGTCTTATCACCTTAAAAGCTTTTTTGAGGACAATGATTTAGACTATGAAACGTCAACTATAATTAGACGTGAGATTATGCCTTCGGGTAAGAGCAGAGCTTTTATAAATGATACTCCAGTTACATTGCAGCAATTACAAATTCTAGGAGAACGGTTGGTAGATATTCATAGCCAGCATAGAACTTTAGAAGTACTAGATGTCGCATATCAATTTGAAATTATTGACACTTTTTCAAGTACGACTAATTTACTCGCGACCTTTGGAAAACAATATGGCATCTGGAAAAATGCAGAAAGTCAATTAACAGAAATACTTGAGGTAAAGAAAAAAGCCCAATTAGAATTTGATTACCAATCCTTTTTATTTAATGAATTAGATGAGGCAACTTTGGTCGCAGGAGAGTTCGAGACGCTGGAAGAGCAATTAAATACTTTAAGTCACGCCGAAGAAATTAAGGAAGGCTTATCACAAGCGCAACACTGTATAACCCAAGACCAGCGAGGTCTACTTGATATTTTGTCAGAGGTTAGAGCCACACTAAATAAATTGACACAATACGGCCCTGACTTCCAGCAATTGTCTCATAGAGTAAATTCTAGCTTTCTGGAACTGGAAGATATATCTGGAGAATTGGAGGATAAATTGAGAGGAGTTCATAGTGATCCAAAGGACTTAGAACGTATTAATGGACGTGTACAACAACTCTATAATTTGATGCAAAAGCATCATGTTCAAGATGTAACAGGCTTAATCAATATTCGTGAAGAACTGGATAGCGCTCTTTTTGAAGTCCAAAATGTAGATGGTAAGATTGCGGCTCTTGAGCAGGAGATTGCTTTTGCGAAAGCGGAAACCAAAAAAATAGCCTCAGAATTATCAAAAAAACGATTGGGGGCAATCCCTAGTCTAGTTGCTTCTTTAGAAAAAATATTAGTTGCTCTAGGAATGCCTAATGCGAGATTACAAATCGTTTTGGAACCCAACGAAATCTTAAGTTTGAGAGGCGGAGATACGCTTCGGTTTTTATTTTCTGCAAATAAGGGAATGGAGCCTAAATCTCTCAAAAAAGGAGCCTCCGGTGGCGAATTGTCTCGTGTAATGCTTGCCGTAAAGGCAGTGCTAAGCAGACATAAGAAATTAGCGACACTCATCTTTGATGAGATAGATACGGGAGTTAGTGGAGAGATAGCGCTTAAAATGGGAGTCATTCTAAAGGAAATGGGCAATACCATGCAGTTACTAAGTATCACTCATTTACCGCAAATTGCTGGACAAGGGACTTCTCATTTTAAGGTATTTAAGACCGATAATGAAGAGAAAACCACTACCCATATCACAGCTTTATCTCCGGACGACCGAATTGTAGAAATTGCAGAAATGCTAGGTGGGACTCAAGGAAGTATAACAGCACTGGACCACGCAAAAAACCTGCTTAACTAATAGGCAGTATATTCTAAAATAATAGCGATATTTGTCTCTATTATTAACCAATGTTAACCACGATCAACACGAATAACCATGGCGTATAATTTACTTAAAGGAAAAAAGGGAATCATTTTTGGAGCACTAGACGAAAACTCTATCGCTTGGAAAACTGCCGAACGTGTGCACGAGGAAGGCGGAACTTTTGTACTTACTAATGCTCCTATCGCAATGCGTATGGGATCCTTAAATACCTTAGCAGAAAAGACAGGTTCAGAAATTATTCCTGCAGATGCAACTTCATTAGAAGATCTAGAAAACCTAGTAGACAAAGCTCAAGAAATCTTAGGCGGTAAGCTTGATTTTGTACTGCATTCTATTGGGATGTCTGTAAATGTGCGTAAAGGTAAAGCGTATACAGATCAGAACTATGCTTGGACGCAAAAAGGTTGGGATGTAAGTGCAGTATCTTTTCATAAAACAATGCAAACACTTTTCAAGAAAGATGCAATGAACCAGTGGGGAAGTATAGTAGCACTTACCTATATGGCTGCACAACGTGTATTTCCAGATTATAACGATATGGCAGATAATAAAGCATATCTAGAATCTATTGCACGTAGTTTTGGATACTTTTTTGGAAAAGAGAAAAAAGTGCGTGTGAATACAATTTCACAATCACCAACCCCTACTACTGCAGGACAGGGTGTAAAAGGATTTGACGGTTTTATCGCTTATGCAGAGAAGACAAGTCCGCTAGGCAATGCAACAGCTCAAGATTGTGCAGATTATACCATTAGCTTGTTTTCTGATTTGACAAAGCGTGTTACCCTTCAGAACTTGTATAATGATGGTGGTTTTAGCAATATGGGAGTAAGTAATGAGGTGATGGAAACCTTTTTGAAAAATTCATAATACGCTTGCGTAAAAGCAAAACATATACAACCACCTATTTCTTTAAGGTGGTTTTTTATTGTTTATGAAATACAAACCGTTAGCTTTGTGTAATGTCATTAGAATATTCATTTATTATTCCTGTTTATAATAGACCTGATGAAATAAAAGAGCTTTTAGAAAGCTTTGCACATCAGGAGACTACAATCCCTTTTGAGGTGGTTATTATTGAGGACGGCTCTAGTATTCCTAGCGATATCATTAGTAATGAATATAAAGAGGCTTTAGATATCAGCTATTTTTCTAAACCTAATTCTGGCCCTGGAGATTCAAGAAATTATGGAATGCAGCGTGCTAAGGGGAACTATTTTATCATTTTAGACTCTGACTGTATTTTACCCTCAACTTATGTGGAGGCAATGCATAAGAGCTTGCCTCAGGATTATGTGGATTGTTTTGGAGGTCCAGATGCTGCCCATCATTCGTTTACTACCATTCAAAAAGCTATTAATTATGCAATGACTTCATTTCTCACCACTGGAGGTATACGGGGGGGTAAGCAACAAGTTCAAGATTTTCAACCGCGCAGTTTTAATATGGGGCTGTCTCGTGCGGCATTTGAAGCTACTGATGGGTTTGGAGATATTCATCCGGGGGAAGATCCTGATTTAGTGCTTAGGCTATGGAGTTTGGGATATAAAACACGATTGCTGCCGGAAGCATATGTCTATCATAAACGCAGAGTTTCTTGGTCTAATTTTTATACACAGGTGAATAAATTTGGAATGGTGCGTCCTATATTAAACAAATGGCATCCAGGTTCTGCCAAGATGACCTATTGGTTTCCAACTCTTTTTGTAGTAGGAGTTATAGCTAGTGTATTTTTTGCGTGCTTAGGTTTTGGATTATTTCTGCTACTATTTTGTTTGTATTGTGGTATTATCTTTATGCATTCTGGAATATTAAATAAGAGTGGTGTCGTAGGTCTTTTGTCCGTTTTTGCAATGTTAATTCAGTTCTATGGATATGGAACTGGTTTTTTAAAATCTACGATAGCTGTGGGTTGGATGGGAAAGCTTCCGCGAAAGCGATTTCCTAAACTATTTTTTAAGTAATTTAACGCTCTAAATCTTTTTAATGTTTACAAAAGGGCGTTCTATTTTTAAATCTTCAGATGCTAGGGGTTTTCTTTTCTTCTTGCTACTTACTTCTATGGTGGCAGTGCTTATAAAATTATCTAAGGAGTATACTCAAACCTATATTGTCCCCATAACGATCACTAAGCTGCCTATTGATAAGACAGTAAAATTAATTAACCCGTCCATAATTGAATTTAGAGCACAGCAAAGCGGTTTTTCATTGTTGAGGAACTCCTTTAATAGTGAGGTGTTAGAAATTGATTTTAATAATTTCGACTCGCTATCTAGTACGAAGTACAGTTATGATACAGAGAGACTTAATACGCGTTTAACAGAAACAATAGCTGGGGCCTCAGATTTTACAGATTTCACATCTTCCTTAATAACTCTTAATGTGGATGTTTTGACTACTAAAAAAGTAGCTGTTCAAGTTGATGTGCAACTAGATTTTGAGCAAGGTTATAATACTTTTGATGCAGCTATAATAAAACCGGATAGTGCAGCGGTGGTTGGTCCTAAGTCTATTATAGATCAATTAAATGAAGTGCGAACCCAAAAGAAACGAATAGCAAATGTTACTGGTGATGTGTCATTAATGTTGGATTTAGATACGCTCGCCGTGTATAAAGAACTAAAATTTTCTACATCTAAGTTTCGTTACCAGCAGCAGGTAGCCAAATATACAGAGGGTTCTTTCTCAATTCCAATCACAGTTAGAGGCGCCCAGGAAGATGCTATTAGGATTTTCCCTCGAGAAGTATTGCTTTATTTTGTGGCTAGTCTGGAGGAATATGACACCGTGTTACCGACAGATTTTGAAGTGCTTGCCGATTTTTCTAAAAGAAATGATAATGAAGAATTTGTAGTGTTAAGAGTTTCAAGGAAACCAGATAATTTACGTAATGTGCGATTGGAGTCTAAACAAATTAAATTTATAGTTGTACATTGAGATTATGATTGTAGGTCTTACAGGAGGTATTGGGAGTGGAAAAACTACTGCTGCAGGGTACTTTAAAAAACTAGGTATTCCCGTATACATTGCAGATGAACGCGCTAAACTATTAATGAACACTTCAAAAAAAATAATAGTCAGTATACAAGAGCTTCTCGGTGATGAAGCTTATACCAACGAAGGCCTCAATAAAAAATATGTTGCCGAACAAGTATTTACAGATAAAAACTTACTCGCGAGTTTAAATGCAATTGTTCATCCTGCAGTTGATCAAGATTTCCAGAATTGGTATAAAACCCAAAAGGCACCATATAGTATAAAAGAAGCCGCTATACTTTTTGAAAACGGAGGATATAAGAAATGTGATTTTATGATTGTAGTGACGGCTCCGTTAGATCTTAGAGTACAAAGAGTGAGCAAACGTGACAATTTGACTAAAGAAGAAGTTTTACAACGCGTAAAGAATCAATGGACTGATGCTAAGAAGATTAGTTTGTCTGATGCTATAATAGAAAACAATAGTTTGTCAAGTTTAGAATCTAGCGTAGCTCGAATACATAACCATCTCACTGTCAGAGCTTCAAGAGACTGGTAATCCTTTGTTAACATTTGGTTAAATGGAAACTTCCCTAAATGTTAAAATCCTATTTTTGAATGGTGAATAAGAAGTTGTTTTATCTGCTCATCATTCTTATGAGTTTGTCGCTTATAGGAATCATATTTGTACAAGGCTATTGGATTTCTGAAAGTGTAGCTACAAAGAGAGAACAATTTGCTTTTAATGCAAAACGAGCATTAGTCTCAGTTGCAATAAAAGTACAAAACAGAGAGCTTGAAGACTATTATTATCCTTTAGAGAAGATTATAGATAGTATAGAAGTCCCTGATGATCTGACCTTTGATGAATTGTTTTATATAGAAGAAGACCCTGTTAGTAGCGAGATGTTTTTATACCGTAATGGTATTCTACAACAAGATTTTAAGGTATCTGCTCCTGTGCTAGAAAGTGATATGGATAGTATTGAGATTACTCGATATTATAATAGAAGCTCAAGGCAGATTATTAGAAGAAATGGAGTAGATGGAAATGTTGGAAATAATGATAGAGTCCAGGAGATTTCTAGACTTTTAGATTTTGAAAAGTTTAATTATTCAAAAATAATAAATGAAGTAGCTAGAAAAGTTCCAATACACAAGCGTGTTACGGAAAAAGAACTACGGCGCCTTATGACCTTGGAACTTGTAGAACGAGATATGGAGACAGATTTTGAATTTGCTGTTTTCAGTAGTGATTTAATGACAAAAGTGCGTTCAGAGAACTTCGATATCCAAGAATATAATCAGTTATATAAAGTTCCAATTTTTCAAGATGAACAGGGACAAAGTAATTACTTTTTATATGCCACCTTCCCAGGAGAGAAAAAATTAGTAATCTCCTCTATTTTAGGGATGGCAGGAATGTCAATCATTTTTACCCTGATTATTGTTATTGCCTATTCTAGTGCTTTGCATCAGCTTAATAAACAGCGACAAATCTCTCAGATAAAGACAGATTTCATAAATAATATGACCCACGAGTTTAAGACGCCTATTGCAACGATAAACCTTGCCTTAGATGCAGTAAAAAATCCTAAGATTATAGATAATAAGGATAAAGTAGCTTATTATCATAAGATGATTAGGGATGAGAATAAACGTATGCATGCTCAAGTTGAAAATGTCTTAAGAATATCTAAGTTAGAACGTAATGATCTAGATATTAGGAAGGAACGCTATAAATTACACGACATAATAGAAGATGCTGTAAATCATATTCAACTCATTGTTGAAGATCGCAATGGTTATGTGAATGTGAATCTTGATGCGGCTAAATCATCGATTTTAGCTAATGAATCGCATCTTACAAATGTAATTGTAAACATATTAGATAATGCGGTAAAGTATTCTCCTGCGCAACCTAAAATAGACGTGTATACGGAGAACGCAAGCAATTTTATTTTCTTAAAAGTTAAGGACCAAGGTGATGGAATGACTAAAGGTGCTCAACGTAAGGTTTTTGAGAAGTTTTATAGAGAACATACAGGAAATATACATAATGTAAAAGGTCACGGTTTGGGATTAGCCTATGCAAAACAAATAGTAGAAGATCACCAAGGTGAAATATATGTAGAAAGTGAAAAAGGGAAGGGTAGTACCTTCACAATTAAAATACCATTAATATCATAACATATGGAAACGGTAAACAAAAGAATATTATTAGTAGAAGATGATCCAAATTTTGGAACAGTCCTTAAGGATTATCTTATGATGAATGATTATGACGTCACCCATGCCAAAAACGGGATGGAGGGCTTCGAAAAATTTAAGAAAGACGATTTTGATCTGTGTATTTTAGATGTAATGATGCCCTATAAAGACGGCTTTACATTAGCTAAAGAAATCAGAGAGAAAAACCAAGAAGTGCCTATTATCTTTTTAACGGCAAAAGCCCTTAAAGAAGATGTTCTTAAAGGTTATAAAGTAGGAGCAGATGATTATTTAAATAAGCCTTTTGACAGTGAGGTACTTTTAATGAAAATTAAAGCAATCATACAACGCAAGTCAGTAGATTCTGTGGCAGATAGTAAGCAATTTGAATTTAATATTGGAAATTTCCATTTGAATTCTAAGCTGCGTTTTTTAACCTATAAACAAGAGGAGGCTGTAAAACTTTCTCCTAAAGAGAATGAGCTGCTTCGTATGCTGGCACTTCATGAAAATGATTTAATGCCAAGAGAATTAGCGCTTACAAAAATATGGAGAGATGATAATTATTTTACATCAAGGAGTATGGATGTATATATTGCAAAGCTTAGAAAATATCTCAAGCGAGATGACGTAGTTGAAATTCTCAATATTCACGGAGAAGGATTTAGACTTGTTGTTAAAACCAATAGCTAATCCATATAGTAATCCAATATTAATGAAGAAAGTAAAGCGCGCCTATAAAAGGCGTGCTTTTTCATTTACTGTATTAATGATTTCTTCTAAGGGAGATTGCCAATCAAACCACAAGATACCTTCATCTTTTCGATACCAAGTAAGTTGTCTTTTGGCAAAACGGCGGGTATTCGTTTTTATATTTTCTACAGCTTTTTCTAGAGACACTTTTCCTTCTAGATACTCAAAAAGCTCTCTATATCCTACGGTTTGTAGGGCGTTGAGATGCTTTCGCAAAAGCAAACCTCTCACCTCTTCTAATAAACCCTCTTCCATCATGATATCAACACGTTTATTGATACGGTCATAAATCACTTCTCTATCTGCAGTTAAACCTATTTTTATAGGCTTGAAGTCTCTTGGAGTTTTGGGTTGATTTCTAAAAAAAGAGAATGGCTTACCTGATGACAAGCATACTTCTAAAGCTCGCATTACACGCTGGGTATTATGTATATCAACCTCTTTATAATATATTGGGTCGTGCTCTTTAAGCAGTTCCTGTAGTGCTTGTACTCCTTTTTCTTTATGTAACGATTGTAATTGTTCACGCATACCTCCTTCAACATCTGGAAAATGGTCGAGTCCAGTAAGTAGTCCATCCACATACATACCAGAACCGCCTACTAATATAAGCTTATCGTAGCTCATAAATAACTGAGAGAGCTTTTGGAGGGCTTCACGCTCGTAATGGCCAACGCTATAACTATCTTCTATAGAGATATGTTGTATAAAATGATGAGCAGCAGCAGTAAGCTCTTCTTGAGAAGGTACCGCAGTACCAATGCGCATTTCTTTAAAAAACTGCCTGGAATCTGCCGAAAGGATTTCGGTGCTAAATTGCTGAGCAAGTTTAATGGATAATGCTGTTTTACCTATTGCGGTAGGACCAACAATACTAATCAGTAATTTACTCATGATGTAGATTATGACCACAGCCACGGCAAAATTTTGCATCATCTCTGTGGTTGCCTTTGCCACAGTTTTCACAAACTTGTGTATTCATATCCACATATTCATCGCTGTGGAGCGCACTAGTATCTGTAGTGTTGTCTTCATTTAAATCCTTAGCATACTCTGCACTAACAATACCTGTTGGCACGGCAATTATACCATAACCCATAATCATAATAATTGCTGCTATAAACTGTCCTAAAGGTGTGATTGGAGCAATATCACCATAACCTACTGTAGTAAGTGTCACGATACACCAGTATACACTTATAGGAATATTTCTAAAACCACTTTCTTCTCCTTCAATAAGATACATTAGGGTTCCCGCAATAATACATAGGATTAATACAGCAAATAAGAAGATACTTATTTTTGCTCGACTGTCTTTTATTGCCTTAGTAAGTTTATTGGACTCGCCCACGTATCGAGCAATTTTTAGTATTCTAAAAACACGCAACAAACGCAGCGCGCGCACAGTTAGAAGGGCATTAGAGCCTACAATAAAGAACGATAGATATAATGGAATAGTCGATAAAAAATCTATAATTCCATAAAAACTAAAGATGTAACTGCTTGGTTTTTTTACGGTAATGATTCTTGCAATATATTCTAGCGTAAAAAATATGGTGATAATCCATTCCCCTATGTAAAATATATCGTGAAACTTGGCATCAATAGGGGCTACACTTTCCAGCATTACAAGAGCAATACTCGCTAAGATAAGGATGAGTAATACAACGTCAAATAACTTGCCTTGCGGGGTATCTGCCTCAGCAATAACTTCGTGCAGTTTTCTTTTCCAGCCTATATGTTCTGTTTTGCTCAAGAGAATATCAGTTTTTCCAAATGTAAGAAATCATTATCAAGTTGCAATTTCTTCTATAGGGATTACTTTTTTGACTTTTTTGGTACGCAAATAACTTTGTATGATATGCTGGGCATCCCTATTATTATCCATTTGGGTAATAATAGATTTAAGAATTTCGATATTGTTAAGCTGGAAATTAAGATTATAAAATCCTATACCCCTAAAAATACCGTCTTCTATAAGTACCACAGAGCGTTCATCGACCTCACGACCCCTATCAATAATGAACATGCTCTTATTCTCATAACTGTACCTCTTAATAAAGTTATTAGCGCGTTTATTGTAAGCTTCTGGTGCTTCAATTTGGATACAGGCCCCTTCACACTTCTTAATTGTATATGCAAAACAATTCCCTTTAGAACTCGTTAGTCCTGTTTTATTGGAACAAAGGGTATAGGTTTCTGTTATTTTTTCTAAATGTGACTTAGCCGAGGCGATAGAGCTATAAGTCGTTATCCCTTTTTTGCGCCCATCTGCCTTATCTAATTTAAAATTGATATAGCCATCGTCATCCAAGAAATGGCCAAGTTGTATTTTGTATTTGGTTCTTCGCAAGGCTCTATTATAAATAGGCTTATTGCGTTTTATCTCTTCATTTTCTTTTAAGAGGGCCACAAGCTCACTTCCCGTTTTTTCAAAAGTAACGGCAACAACATCATTCTGTATTTTTTTGCTCTTTCTATTATCACCTGTAAAATGCTGGGTGATTCGTTTTTTTATATTCTTGCTCTTTCCTATATAGATAATGCTACCATTAACATTATGCATATAATACACACCACATTCAGAAGGCATCTCTTTAATAATATTTTTGAGCTTTGTATCGATCACCCGTTTTGGGTTTGCTCTTACAGATGCTTGAACGATGGTTTTTTCGGTGTCTTTTGCCAGTAACATTTTAAAAAGCTTTACCGTAGCAAGAGCATCGCCACTGGCGCGGTGTCTATCTGTCATTGGGATGCCTAATGCCTTTACCAGTTTTCCCAAACTATAACTCGCATGCCCTGGTAACAATTCTTGTGATAAGGCAACGGTACACAACGATTTTCTGTCAAAATCGTACCCCAGTCTGTCAAATTCAAGACTCAAGATACGGTAGTCAAACTGCGCATTGTGCGCAACAATCACACAGTCTTGGGTGATTTCTATAATGCGTTTTGCGACCTCATAAAATTTAGGAGCATTGCGCAGCATGTCATTATTAATACCCGTGAGACCTACTACAAAAGCTTGGATTGGCCGCTCTGGGTTTACAAGAGAAATGAACTGATCAACTACCTGATGACCATCAAAACGGTAGATGGCGATTTCAGTAATACCTTCTTCGTTGTATTTTCCGCCTGTCGTTTCTATGTCTAGTATTGCGTACAAATCAGTCTAAGTTACTTCTTATAATTTTATTAATAATTTCTTGCTCCAAAAATTGCACTTCCCACACGTATCATAGTACTTCCATGTGCTATTGCACTTTCATAATCGCCACTCATTCCCATAGATAAGATGGAGAGGTTTTTGCTTTCGCGAAAGCGTAAATAGAGACTTTCTAATAACTCAAACTCTGCCGCCACCTGTTCTGGCTTATCCGTAAAAGAAGCCATTCCCATGAGTCCTTTAAGCCGAATATGTGGATACTGCTCTAGATCATTTCCTGAAAGTAGATCGGTCGCTTCTTGGATAGGCATCCCATATTTTGTTTCTTCTCGTGCAATCTTTACCTGTAACAATATAGCTATAACATGATTGTGTGTTGCGGCTTGCTTCTCTATTTCTTTAAGTAATTTTAGGCGATCTACACTATGTATGAGGCTTACAAAAGGAATCATATACTTTACCTTATTGGTTTGTACATGACCTATCATATGCCACTGGATATCTTTAGGAAGCGCTTCCCATTTCTGAGTCATTTCTTGGATTTTATTCTCTCCAAAAACACGTTGCCCTGCATCATAAGCTTCCTGCACATCCTCTATAGGTTTAGTTTTAGAAACCGCAACGAGCTGGACCTGTTCTGGTAATTTATCAATAAACTGATTTAGGTTTTTTGTTATGCTCATAGTGTTTTAAAACTCGTAAATAGTTACGCCACTTCTCAATTTGGGTTCTATGTAAGTGCTTTTAGGCGGCATTGTATAGCCTTCATTAGCGACTTGTTTTAGTTCATCTATAGATATGGGTAACATCCCAAAACCTACGCTAAACTCTCCGATATCCACAAGGCGTTTTACATACGTAATGTCCTTTTTACCGTTTGCATAGGCAATTCTCTTATTATTGCGAATATCATCTATTCCTAAAATAGGTTCTAGGATGGCTTGCTGCAGTATATGCGTATCTAGCGCTTCTAGACTATTGCCAAAAGAGTACTTGTTCTTACGCAGGTATAGGGAATAAAACTCACCGTCCAAATACATAGAGAAATGGTGTTTCTTAGAAGGGGTATATGGTATAATTCCTCTATTTTCAATTCTAAAACAGGTATCTAATTGAATAAGAAATTCTTCTTTGGAAAGCCCATTTAAATCTGTAATTAGTCTATTGAATTCTTTAATAATTAAGTCAGATTCTGGAATGAGGTAACACATAAAGAAATTATACGAATTATCTTCTTGAGATGAACCCTCTCTTTCCTGATGGTCTTGGGCTAGCAAATAGGATGATGATGAACGATGATGTCCATCTGCAATATAAAGGTGTTGTATACTTTCAAATGTATCTTCTATGCGTTTAATACTCTCTGTATCCTTGATAGGCCACAAATAATGGGTATCTCTATAGGTGGTCGTAAATTCATATTCTGCACGCTCCTTGGATTTCTCCTCGAGAATACTAGCGAGCATATCATTATCTGGGTAGGTGAGTAACACTGCTTCTGCATTGAAGCCTACAGTGTCTAGATACTCTTTAAATAGTTCTTCTCTATCTGCAATCGTATCTTCATGTCTTTTGATAAGGTTTTTCTTATAGTCTTCTATACTGGCGGCTCCTAATAACCCAAAAAACTCATTACCATCGCGGTCAATAACTTTATAGGCATAATAGGCCGCAGTATCTTCCTGCATAAAAATGCCGTCTTCCTTAAACTCTTGATAGCGATTACGCACCAGTTCAAAACGCTCTTTACCAGAAATCTCCTTCTGGTATTTATAGCCTGGATTTACAATATGCAAAAAGGAGTAGGGATTGCGCTCCATTCTAAACCTTCTTCCATCCTTGGAATAGGATTCATAAGAACGTGCAGCGACAAGGCTAATCTTATCTCTGGTAGGTCGTACCGCTTTAAAAGGAATGATTTTAGGCAATATTGGTCAGTATTAATGAAGGTCTATTTTAAGCAAACATCTTTGCTACTTTCTCTGCTTTTCTGCTTTCATTATAATCATAAAAACCTTCTCCAGATTTTATGCCCAGTTTTCTGGCCATCACCATATTTACTAATAAGGGACAAGGGGCATATTTAGGATTTTTAAAGCCGTCGTGCATCACATTCAATATGGATAAACATACATCTAATCCAATAAAATCTGCCAGTTGTAAAGGTCCCATAGGATGAGCCATTCCTAACTTCATTACCGTATCTATTTCTTCTACTCCAGCAACTCCGTTGTATAGGGTTTCTATCGCTTCATTAATCATAGGCATAAGGATACGGTTGGCAACAAAACCAGGATAATCATTTACCTCAGTAGGCGTTTTTCCTAATTTTTTAGACAGTTCCATAATAAGTGTAGTCACTTCATCACTCGTAGAATACCCACGTATGATTTCTACTAACTTCATAATAGGCACTGGATTCATAAAGTGCATCCCTATCACTTTATCTGGTCTTGAGGTTACTGCTGCAATCTGGGTTATGGAGATAGAAGATGTATTAGTAGCAAGAATAGTGTCTTCTGCGGTTGCTTCATCCAGCTGCTTAAATATCTTTAGTTTTAAGTCTACGTTTTCTGTAGCGGCTTCTACAACAAGACTAGCATATTCTAAACCCGCAGTCATATCTGTATAGGTAGTGATGTTTGCCAAGGTTGCTTTTTTATCGTCTTCGGTGATTCTTTCTTTGGCCACCATACGATCCAAATTCTTGGTTATGGTCGCCATCCCTTTGTCTAATGAGTCCTGAGAGATATCAATTAATTGTACTTGAAAACCACTTTGTGCAAAGGTATGTGCAATGCCATTGCCCATTGTTCCTGCTCCTATAACTGCTATATTTTTCATATTCGTTGTATATCCGCGTAGGCGGTTATCTATTAGTTAAACTTTATTTTAAAAATCTGCGATGATCATTTTTGCAACCCGAAGGGCATCGGTTCCTGCTTCTAATGATACGATAGGCGTGGAGTTTTCTTTTATTGCTTTAGCAAAAGCATCCAACTCATCAAGAATCGCATTATTAGAAGGTACTTCTGGATTGTCAAAATAGATTTGTTTTTTAATGCCTTCTGCATTTTGAAGAATCATAGCAAAATCATCTGGCTGCTCTGGCGCATCTTGCATTTTTACAACCTCTACTTTTTTCTCCAAGAAATCTACCGAAATATAAGCGTCTTTCTGAAAGAAACGGGACTTTCTCATATTCTTAAGCGATATCCTACTTGCCGTAAGATTAGCCACACAGCCATTCTCAAACTCAATACGTGCATTTGCAATATCTGGAGTGTCGCTTATAACAGAGACGCCACTAGCCGATACTTTAGTCACGGGACTTTGTACCACACTAAGTATAGCATCTATATCGTGTATCATTAAATCCAAGACCACGGGCACATCTGTCCCTCTCGGGTTAAACTCTGCTAAACGATGTGTTTCTATAAACATGGGACTTTTAATGCCATCTTTAACAGCTGTAAATGCAGGATTAAAGCGCTCTACATGTCCTACTTGCCCCATAACCTTATGCTTTTTGGCTAGGCCAATAAGCTCTTGCGCTTCTTCTAGTTTGTGGGTAATAGGTTTTTCTATAAATAGGTGTTTTCCTGCTTCGATCACTTTTTTTGCACCTTCAAAATGAAAGGAAGTAGGCGTCACGATATCTACCATATCGCAAGCATCAATTAGTGATGCTTCGCTATCAAAGGCTTTGTATCCTAACTCTTTTTGAACTTTTGAACGTACCTCTGCAGACGCGTCATAAAAGCCAACGAGCTCATAGTTTTCTGATTGTTGTAAGAGTTTTAAATGTATTTTTCCTAGATGTCCAGCACCTAACACACCAGCTTTAAGCATATATCTTTAAGTTTTTACAAAAATACGGTTATTTATAGGAATATTTTTGACCTTTTATGCAGCTTTTGATTAGGGTAAATGCACATATTCCTTGTATTTTTATACACAATGAAAGATACGACCCGCCATCAAGGAAAACGACGCCAATTAATCAATGTCTTAGAAGAGAAAGGAATCA
>JALZVV010000003.1 GCA_023299935.1 Dokdonia sp. | reverse complement strand
AAAGTAGGGATGCCTAGTGCGACAGTAATTGCTTCTTGGATACGGGAGCGAATTAAGGAAAAGACCGGACTTAATGCAAGTGCTGGAATTAGCATTAATAAGTTTGTGGCAAAAGTCGCTAGTGATATTAATAAACCTAACGGTCAGAAAACGATACCGCCAGAAGAGGTAATTACTTTTTTAGAGCAATTAGATATTAGAAAGTTTTATGGTATAGGTAAAAAAACAGCAGAAAAAATGTACCTCAAAGGTATTTTTACGGGCGCCGATTTAAAACTGAAAACTAGGGAATGGCTTTCTGAACATTTTGGAAAAAGTGGGGTTTATTATTATGATATCGTACGCGGTATACAACACAGTGAGGTAAAACCTAACCGTATAAGAAAATCGCTTGCCGCTGAAAGGACTTTTAGGGAAAACATAACCTCCGAAGTGTTTATGCTTGAAAAATTAGAGCATATAGCCGAAGAAGTTGCCAAGCGATTAGCCAAAAGTAAAGTAGCAGGAAAGACTATCACTCTTAAAATAAAATACTCAGATTTTACCCTTAAAACACGTTCTAAGACTATAGATTATTATGTGCGATCTAAAGAAGTGATTATGGAAATAGCTAAGGACTTATTGTATCAAGAAAAATTAGAAAATAGTGTCCGTTTGTTGGGTATTTCTTTGTCCAACCTCAATACAGAGGATAAGAAAAAAGCCAAACCTCAAAAGGAAGAAGAAATTGATGTGCAGATGCAGATTGAGTTTTAGCTTTGGCAAAAGCGCAATTATCCGTATTTTTACCTTAATGTCAGATAAACGATGGACATCCTTGCCTTTATTGCTCAAATTCCTGATTAAGAGGAATCCTGAGTGATACTAGATTGCCGATTATTACCTAACTTTATAAGCAATCTAAAATTTACCTATGCCTTTTTATCACAAATTAGGAGAAATTCCTCCTAAACGCCATACACAGTTTAGAAAGCCAGACGGCAGTTTGTACAACGAGCAAGTATTCGGAACCATTGGTTTTGATGGGATGAGTACGATAAGTTATCATACACAGCGACCTACTCAGGTAAAAGAAATTAGAAAACAATATTCTGTAAAGCCAGAAATTGCCATTGAGAATAATATGAAATCCTATCGTTTTAGAGGATTTCAGGTAGCGCCTCAAAAGGATTATCTAGAGAGTAGAAAACCCGTACTAACTAATAGTGATTGTACTATCATTCTTGCGGCACCTCAAAATAAAACACAATCATATTTTTATAAGAATACAGATGCAGATGAGCTGTTGTTTATACATAAGGGTTCAGGAAAACTTCGCACGCATTTAGGTAATTTGGACTTTAAGTATGGAGATTATCTGTTGATTCCGCGTGGGGTGATTTATAAGATAGATTTTGATACAGAAGACAATAGATTGTTTATTGTTGAATCTAGAAGACCCATGTATACACCCAAGCGCTATCGCAATTGGTTTGGGCAGCTTTTAGAGCATTCACCTTACTGCGAGCGAGATTTGAGAAGACCTTATGAGTTAGAGACTAATGACCAAAAAGGAGAATTTGTCATCAAGGTAAAAAAGCAAGATGATATTTTTGATATGGTATATGCCTCACATCCTTTTGATGTGGTAGGCTATGATGGCTATAACTATCCGTATGCGTTTTCCATACACGATTTTGAACCCATTACTGGGCGTATTCATCAGCCGCCACCAGTGCATCAAACTTTTGAGACAGATGCTTTTGTGGTGTGTAGTTTTGTGCCTCGTAAATACGATTATCATCCACTAAGTATTCCTGCGCCATACAACCACAGTAATATTGATAGTGATGAGGTCTTATATTATGTAGATGGTGATTTTATGAGCCGTACTGATATAGATGCGGGCCATATAAGTTTGCATCCGGCAGGTATTCCCCACGGGCCGCATCCTGGAACCGCAGAGAAAAGTATTGGTAAAGAAGCCACAGAAGAACTGGCTGTTATGGTAGATACGTTTAAACCACTCAAGGTTTGTAAAGATGCAATGCCTATTGCAGATGAGAGTTATCATCAATCGTGGCTGGACCATTAAAACTGACTATTAACGCTTTCGCGAAAGCGAACATCTAAACACAAAACATGCAAAATAAATTACCAGCAGACCCATCTGCACTTATCATAGGCATTGTAGGAATCGTGATTGGATTTGCAGGCTGTTGCTGTTATGGATTCACAGCTATTATTCCCTTAATACTGAGTATTTGGGGCCTTGTGGAGGCTAATAAAAGTTTAAAATTATATAATGAAGACCCCAGTGTGTATTCTGAATCGAGTAGGAGTAATGTAGGAATAAGTAAAGTACTTAATATCATATCTATTATTATGAATAGTTTATTCATATTAGTCGTTATCGGGTTTATCGCTTTTGTGGGTTTAGCAGGCTTACAAGGGGCTTTTGAAGATGTGACAGGGGGAGCTTACCCGAGTTCTAATGAGTGGGAGTATGAGGAAAACGAGGATAGTGAATACGAGGATGAAGATGTTTATAAAGTAGAGGAAGTAGATACCCTTATTATAGACGAAATTAATCTGGAAACAGATACATTAAATAATTAATTAGTATGAGTAAAGACTTGAAATCCGTAGACTACGGACTAGAAAAAATATTTGAAGGAGCGCAAGATTTTCTTCCACTCCTTGGAACAGATTATGTAGAATTATATGTGGGAAATGCAAAGCAAGCAGCTCACTTTTATAAGACAGCTTTTGGCTTTCAATCGTATGC
>JALZVV010000002.1 GCA_023299935.1 Dokdonia sp. | reverse complement strand
CAATCTCAGTTTGATACTTTAGAAGTACCTAAAAAAGCACTAATCATAAACGCCCAGAAGAACCCCCAAGAAATAGTAAAAGAAATACGCAATACGCTGATTTCAAAAAGCGAAATAGGCCTTATAGGTCTTGGAGTAATGGGTAAAAGCCTTGCTCGTAATTTTTCTAAGAATGGAATAAAAATATCTCTATTCAATAGACATGTCCCGAATCTTGAAGAAGATATAGCGGTACAATTTATAGCTGCTCATCCCGAATTAGAAAGTAGCGCAGGCTTTGATGATATAGCTGCTTTTGTAGAATCTCTTGCGTTTCCGCGAAAGATTTTTTTTATGGTTAATGCAGGTCAAGCAGTTGATGCTGTAATTGCGGCGCTCGAACCACATCTGCAGGAAGGTGATATTCTAATGGATGGAGGTAACAGCCATTATAAAGACACACAAAACCGCTTTGAGGCATTAGCCAGAAAAGGCATGCATTTTCTAGGAGTTGGCGTTTCTGGAGGAGAAAAGGGAGCCCTAGAAGGGCCATCTATTATGCCTGGAGGTAGTGAAAAAGGGTATGCACAAGTAGGCAAATATCTTGAGCAAATCGCTGCAAAAGACAGCAAGAAAAATGCTTGTTGTACACGAGTAGGTGATGGCGGTTCGGGGCATTTTGTAAAAATGATTCATAACGGTATTGAATATGCCGAAATGCAACTTATTGCAGAGATATATGATGTAATGAAGACAAACCTTTTGTTGGATAATGAATCTATTGCAAACATATTTAAGGAATGGTGTAAGGGCGACTTGGACAGTTATCTTTTAGAGATATCTGGAAATATACTAACAAAAAAAGAGGATGGAACTTATATATTGGATAACATTCTTGACAAAGCCAAACAAAAAGGAACTGGTGGTTGGAGTACAACGGCAGCTCTACAAATAGGAGCGTCGTTAGATACCATTGCCCAGTCCGTAATGGCAAGAATCATATCGGGTTATAAAGAAGAAAGACTAGCGGCAGATAAGTTGTATTCGCTTTCGCGAAAGCATATCACAGACTTATCTCTAGAAAGTATCAAACAGGCCTATCGCACAGCCCGCATTATAAACCATGGGATAGGCATAGAGGCTTTGCGTAAAGCCTCACAAGAATATGGTTGGGAACTCAATCTCGCTGAGATTACTCGTATTTGGACTAATGGATGTATTATACGGTCTAGTTTAATGGAAACCTTAGAAGCTGTTCTTACAGCTTCTAATACTTCAATATTTCTTGAAGAGGCGATTCAAGCACAAATTCAAGAGGGTCTTGATTTTCTGATTGGATTTACAACAAAGACCATGCAAGCACAAACCCCAACAGCAGTTTTTAGCGCGGCTACTAATTATATATTAGCATTCACTAAAGGAGATTCTGGAGCAAATATGATTCAGGCGCAGCGGGATTACTTTGGAGCGCATACCTATGAACGCAAGGATATAGAAGGGAGCTTTCACACACAATGGGAAAAATAATTTAAAATATATACTGTGGATTATCAATTATTACTATCCGTATTTCTAGGAATAAGTGTTTTACTCTTTCTCATCCTACGATTAAAAATGCAAGCTTTTATTGCCCTACTTATTACTTGTATTGTTGTGGGTGTCGTTGCAGGAATGGAGCCCACTTTACTACTTAATAGTATTAAGAATGGAATGGGGGGAACTCTTGGGTTTGTAGCTACAGTAGTGGGCCTTGGTGCTCTTTTTGGAGCCATATTAGAACGTTCTGGGGGCGCGCAAATGCTAGCCAATTCATTGTTAAAATTCTTTGGTATAGAAAAAGCGCCGTGGGCAGTCATGCTTACAGGTTTTCTTGTGGCCATCCCAGTATTTTTTGATGTAGCTTTTATTATTCTCGTTCCATTAATTTATGCTTTACAAAAGCAAACTAGTAAATCACTTTTGTTATACGCCATTCCACTCTTAGCAGGTTTAGCAATTACACATACGTTTATACCGCCTACGCCAGGGCCTATTGCTGTTGCCGAAATTTTAGGAGCAGATTTGGGTTATGTTATCATCTTTGGTTTCATTGCGGGATTACCTGCAGCTATTATTGCGGGACCCATATTAGCAAAACGACTTTCTAAAAAACTTCACATAGAAACACCAGTAGAAATGGTTTCCAGTATGGAAGTGCCAGAAAATGCACCAAGTGCGGGAAAAATATTAGCCATAATCGCTATCCCTATTGTGTTAATTGTATGTAATACCGTTTTGGGTAGTCCGCTTTTTGGAGAAGGAGTCTTGCCAGAATGGGTGACCTATTTTGCAGGTTTGTTAGGCCATCCCTTTGTGGCATTAATTATAGCAAACATTGTCGCTTGGTATTTCTTAGGAATCCAAAAAGGATTTAGTAAAATCGAGTTACTTGATATCTCTACAAAATCACTATATCCAGCAGGAGTTATTATCCTATTAACAGGAGCTGGAGGCGCTTTTAAACAAGTATTAATTGACACTGGAGCGGGTAAGATGATTGCAGAGAGCTTGAGCAGTGATTATTTTCCACCGGTACTATTTGGTTTTATCGTAGCCGCTATTGTGCGTATTCTTCAAGGTTCTGCAACGGTAGCTATGATTACTGCGGCGGGAATAGCTTCTCCTATGTTAGGAATTGCAGATACAAGTGCACCACAACTAGCGGTCTTAGTGATTGCTATCGCTTCTGGAGCGACAGTATTTTCGCACGTGAATGACAGTGGCTTCTGGTTAGTTAAACAATATCTAGGTTTGACAGAGAAACAAACCTTTCAATCGTGGACGGTAATGACTACCTTGATAGCTTTTGTTGGGTTAGTAGTTTCTACTGTTTTGTGGTATGTTGTGTAAATATGCTTTCGCGAAAGCGTAATCAAAAATGCACCAAATAATAATATTATATACTAATTGTGAAGACGGGAAGGTGAATTCCTAATTCGCGCAAATGTAATACCTATGAATTTTCACACTCGCAAATGGATAAAACCAGAAGACCTTAATCCCAATGGAACCCTTTTTGGAGGTCGACTATTAGAATGGATAGATGAAGAGGCCGCTCTGTATGCTATTATTCAGCTTGAAAACCCTAGAACAGTAACTAAATATATGAGCGAAATTGATTTTCGTGCAAGCGCGAAAAAAGGCGATATCATAGAAATAGGTCTTGAATCAGTAAAATTTGGTACTGCATCATTGACACTTCGATGTGAGGTAAGAAATAAGATGACACGAGAAGTTATTATTAGTATTGAACGCATTGTTATGGTAGGCTTAGGAGAAGATGGGAAGGCATTAGCTCACGGGAAAACTCAGGTAGAATTTGTTAGGGATCGATTAACCGACAGCTAATTTGCGGGTTAACCTTTATCGGAAATGACGTGGTTTCCAAAATGTAGAGATAGTTTTGATAAACAAATAATCAAATTATGAAGCATTTATATCTAAAATTACTTCTTTTATGTTGCTTATTCTCCTGTTCTTCTGATGAAAAGGCAATTGATATTGTATTAAATGATGTTAGACGAGGCGCCGTTTTAAGAACTGTACAAATTAATAATGCTGAGTTTGAAGTAAATAATCCCGAAAGTCTTTACAGTATTGTTTTGGAAGAACAGGACGTTCAAGATGGGGGTCTATTGGAGGATGTAAGCGTATTGATATCATTTATTGATAATACGCCGGAAGATGGTGATTTGAGTACTACATCAGACATATTTGAGAGTTTGATACTAAGTGACTTTACTAATGGGGAAAATGATTTGCCTGTTATTAATTTAGAATACACCTTTGCCCAATTATCAGATTTTACGGGAGTCCCCATCAATTCAATTAATTGTACAGATCAATTCAGAATTGATTTAGATTTAAATCTAAACAATGGGGATACTTTTAATTTGAATAATGCAGCAGGAACTATTGTAAATACTACAGGTTTCTTTAAATCACCTTTTACTTATCTTATAAATGTAATAGAACCTATACAAACTAATTTATTTACTGGGGAATATTTTTACACAAGCTTAGAAGATGGGTTTTTTGGTGCTACTTTTGGTCAAGAACGGATATTTAATATTGAACAAGGACACTCTACTAATGTTAGGCAATTTGAGTTCGTAGAGGGCAATAGAAATACTTTGATAGAGTTCTCTATTCTTTGTAATAATACGGAGGTAACACGTTACCAGAAAACAATTTTGTCCTGTACTGGTGGTGATCAAACAGATAAGGTTTTAATAGGCCCAGATGTTTTGTTCGGTCTTGCCAACCAAGCTGATGATTCCGTATTTGAATTGTGGTTTCTAGAAGCTTTTGAAGGTTTTGATGCACAATGTAACTATGAGAATTTTCCTTCTAAAATTAGATTGAGCAAACAGTAGTTTATGAAAGCATAAGACTATCTATTATGCTTTTGATAAAACATTAAGTCAATAATAATAGCCTAAACTAATTGCATTTTTCTGCCTTATGCTTATTTTCGGGTAACCAAAAAAATACTTGATGAAAAAAGCATTTCTTCTTTCCGTTATACTCACTGTATTAAGTCTTCAAGCTGTTTCTGCTCAGAAGAAAAGTAGAAAAAGTAAGAAGGCCAAAACAGAGGCCGTTGCATCAGATAATAAAAAAGACAAAGATGCGATCAAAAAGTATGCAGAAGTAATTACAAAACAAGCGGTTACAGATAGCGGACTTTTTAATGTGCATAGGGTAAAAAAGAATTTTTTCTACGAGATTCCTTTTGAAACTATGAAGAAGGATATGCTTTGGGTGAGCCGCATCGCGCAGCTACCTAATGGTCTTGGGGGAGGTTTTGTGAATGCAGGTTCTAAAACTAATGAGCAAGTAGTACATTGGATTCGTTTCCAAGATAAAATACTCTTAAAAATTAAATCATACGCTAATATCGCAGACAGTACTAAAGCGATTAGTAACTCTGTACGTGTAAATAATTTTGAACCTACTTTATACGCATTTGATATCAAGGCATTTAACAAAGACTCTACAGCTGCGGTTATAGACGTTACTAAGCTATTTACTGCAGATGTTAAGGCTATAAGCGGTTTATCTGCGAGATTACGTAAACAATACAAGGTAAAAAAGCTAGACGCAACACGAAGTTTTATTACAAGCGCAAAGAGTTTTCCTTTAAATATAGAAGTAAAGCAGGAAATGACTTATGAGGCATCAGAACCGCCTACAGCTTCACGAGCGCAGTCTCTGAGTTTACAAATGAATCAATCTATGATTCTATTACCAGAAGAACCTATGCAAGCTCGATTGTATGACCCTCGGGTTGGCTTTTTTACTGTAAATCAGTATGATTATGGCAGTGATGCCCTTAAAGCAGATCAAAAAACGTATATCAGACGTTGGAAATTAGAACCCAAAGATCCAGAAGCTTATGCTAGAGGCGAATTGGTAGAGCCTATAAAACCTATAGTCTATTATTTAGATCCTGGTACGCCAGAGAAGCTCCAAAAGTATATCAAACAAGGAATAGAAGACTGGCAAAAACCCTTTGAAACCGCAGGTTTTAAAAATGCAATTATAGCAAAAGATGCCCCTACACCAGAAGAAGATCCTGAGTTTAGTCCAGAAGATATCAGATATTCTGTAGTGCGTTATGTAGCTAGCACCACGCGTAATGCTGTTGGGCCTAGTGTCTCTGACCCGCGTAGCGGAGAGATTATAGAAAGTGATATTATATGGTATCACAATCATCTTCGTAGTTATAGAAACCGTTATTTATTGGAAACAGGAGCGGCAAATCCTAGTGCGAGAACCTTAAATACTCCAGATGAAGAAATAGGAGAAATGATGCGTATGGTAATTGCACATGAAGTAGGCCATGCACTTGGCTTCCCACATAATATGGCAGCAAGTTATGCTTATGATGTAGAATCGTATCGCAATGGCGCATTTACGCAAGAAAATGGTATTGCCGCCAGCCTTATGGATTATGCGCGTTACAATTACATCGCACAACCGGGCGATCAGAATATTCGGTTTGTGAGGCAAATGGGACCATATGATCATTATGCCACCAATTGGGGATATAGATGGTTAGCTGATGCTAATAGTCCTGAACAAGAGCAAGCAACCCTGACCCAATGGATAATAGAAAAAGGAGACGATCCTATTTATAAATTTGGAAGGCAATCGAGTAGGTTTGATCCGCAATCCCAAACAGAAGCTATAGGCGATAACCCTGTTGCTGCAAGTACCTATGGAATCAAAAACCTAAAGTATGTATCTCAACGATTGCCACAATGGACTTCTAATCAAACAAATAACTATCAAGATTTAGAGGAGTTATATGGCGAACTTATTAGTTGTTATAGTAGATATGTAGGTCACGTAGTTACCAATATAGGCGGTGTATTTGAGAATCTAAAAACACCAGAACAAGAGGGCCTTGTGTACACACATTTAGATAAGTTATCACAACAAAAGAGTATGCAATGGTTAGGAAATAACCTTTTTGAGACGCCGCGTTGGCTTATTGATAAAAATATTTTACAAAATATTGATCACGCTGGCTATTTTGAAAGAATACGTAGAACGCAATCAAGATATCTAGATAGACTCTTAAGCTTTGATAGAATAGGGAGACTTATCGATGCCGAAACATTAAATACAGATTATTACAGCGCTTTAGATCTTTTTGAAGACATACGATTGTCTGTATGGAGTGAGTTAGATAGAAATGCTAATGTAGATATCTACAGAAGAAATTTACAACGTAGTTATTTAGACCGTATGACCTTTTTAATGACAGACGATGGGCCTAGTCGAAGAGCAGGAAGACCTGGTTTTGAAGGGACACTTAATTATAAAATTAGTACTAGTGATGTACGACCTATGGTAAGAGGAGAACTCAATGCTCTAAAGAAGCAGTTAAGAGCTGCTAGAAATGCGGGAATAGATACGGTAACAAAATATCATTATGAAGACGCCATTGCACGTATTGATGAGCTTTTAGAGACAAAATAGCCTATTGATCACAGTCAAAATCTATATCTAGTACTTTGAGACCATAGTTTTTGGCTTGATAGTTAAAGTGCCACCATTCTGTACGAATGGGTGCAAAACCGTGAATCTTCATAACATCCCAAAGAATTTTTCGATTAGCGTTTACGGTATCATTATGAGGATGGTCTATATGCGCCTCTTTGCCAAAATGATCATAACTACTACCCATATCTAATGGTTTATCATCTAGGGTTACAATTGTCATATCTATGGCTGCACCGCGGTTATGTATAGAGCCGCTTTTGTATGGATTGCCTACATAGGAAGGGTTAGGAAATATTTCCCACATTTTTTTCTGAACAGACAGTGGTCGGTAACAGTCATAAAACTTGATCTTGTATCCTAATTCACAGAAATCGTGATTAGCAGCAGCTATGGCTTTTGCAATCTCAGGCAGTAACAAGCATTGCTCACAATCATAAACGGCAGCTTTCAAAAAATTGTCAGTGGTTGCATATTTTACCTCATAGGCATAAATCCCACCTAAGCTTTCGATGTTTATAAGAGGTGAATCTTGAGCCTGTATGGCCATCGAGAAGAATGTGAATAGAAGGATAAGTTTTTTCATAGCCACAAATTACAAACAAAAAGATAAATAGCGGTATTACGCTTTCGCGAAAGCGTAAAAATCCCTAATCTTGTTATTCATGACGGACTTACCCAAAATAGCAACACAACGACTCGCAGTACATCTAAAGCCCAAAGCCGAAAAGCTAGTGAAGCAGGGTCATCCTTGGATTTTTGAAGACAGTATTTTCAAAATAAACAAAAAAGGGAAGGCTGGAGATATTGCTATTCTTTTTGATAATAGACGAGATAAAGTATTTGCTATTGGATTGTACGATCCAGAATCTCCTATACGAATAAAAGTATTAAGTGCTTCTCCTGCACATATCAATGCTGCATTTTTTAAAACTAAAATTGAAAGCGCATTTGACTTGCGTAAATCACTACTGCAAACAGATACAAATAGTTACCGTCTCATTTATGGAGAAAGTGATGGTTTCCCAGGTTTAATTGCAGATGTATATGCAGATGTACTTGTGGTAAAGCTCTATTCTAGTATTTGGTACCCGTATCTAGAAGATATACTGCCAGAATTGATTAAGACCTCTGGAAGCGAAGTGTTGGTCTTAAGATTAAGTAGACTCCTAGAAAAAAAGGCCTTAGAACCGTATACGCAGGGAGCTGTCTTGCACGGTGCACTGAAAAATAATGTAGTATTCTTTAAAGAACACGGTATTAATTTTTCGGCAAATGTAATTTACGGGCATAAGACAGGTTATTTCTTAGATCACAGAGAAAATAGGCGCAGGGTGGGACTGTTATCCAAAGGTAAAAGAGTGCTAGATGTTTTTAGTTATGCAGGCGGTTTTTCTGTACATGCACTTGCAGGTGGGGCTATCGAAGTTACGAGCCTTGATATAAGTAAACAAGCACTGGAAGTAGCTCTAGAAAATGGAAAACTAAATGCACATAATGGGGTTCACAAAACTATGGCTATTGATGCCTTTCAAGGCTTGCAACAGCTTATAGATGATAAGCAATCTTTTGATATTGTTGTTATTGACCCGCCTAGTTTTGCTAAGAGTACAAGGGAAGTAGAAAGCGCCAAACATAGTTATGCAAGATTAGCCAGGCTAGGCACGCAGTTAGTTTCTAAAGGAGGTTTGCTAGTATTGGCTTCTTGTTCTTCAAGAATATTGGCTCAACAGTTTTATGATATTTCTGA
>JALZVV010000001.1 GCA_023299935.1 Dokdonia sp. | reverse complement strand
TCGTATATTTTTACCTTACGCCCATCTTCTATTGTGTAGGTATCATTATTTTGTCCTCCAATGATTCTAGTATAAATAGGTTTTTTTCCTTCTCCGCTTACGCGAAAAGTATCATCGTCATCCAAACCATAAATCCAAAGCTCTTTAGTTTCAATAGGCGATAATAGTCTATCTACAAATGGTTTTTGAATTTCACCTTTTTTTATCCTTGAGATTTGCACTCTTGTTCCATTAGTTTCCCTAGTAATTTCGAAGTGATCATCTTTATCCGTTCCTTGTAAAATCACAAGTTTATTTAAATGCTCGTAATAGCGTTCGGCTATAGACACAATATTAACACGTCGTTCTTTAAGGAGCGCTTTTATTTCTTCCAATTGAGCTGTCTTAAGCTCAATTGGAAATTTAGAAAATGCGTGATCAATAACTTCATCGGTAAGATATTCTCTAATATAGTTGGACTGTGCTAACCATATCTCTCTTGTTGTATTTGGCAATAAAGCATGGTCTAATTTACTACCTGCGCTATTAATCCATTTCACATCTTTAAGTTCTCCATCATACTCCTGAAACTGTCTAGCCGCAGGCACTAGGGCTTTGATTAAGTTGAGGAAACGCCCATCATAATTAGAAAATACCTGATCCCTGTCTCTTGGGATAGGTTTATATATTTTTTCTCCATTTATATCAAAACGTGCCCATCTCCATTGGTCTGCGTGCCTGTCCCAATCGCCTAATAACATATCAAAAAGTCTAGCACGTACAAAACTTTCTTCATCCATACGATAATCTTCGTCCTTACGAATATTTTTTAGCATATCTGCTGTGCTCTCAATCTTGTCTGGCGTTCCAAAAGAAACTACATCTACAAAACCTTCATCAGGACGTTCTTCTATAAGATAAAGCTCATCGCCATAAGACTCATTGTACTTACCCAAGGCAGCGTGCTTAGGCATCCACACTAATTGTGGATTGGTATGATATACATCTATCGCATCTGCTAAATCTCCTACAGCCAGACCTGCAAAAGGGTGACTGGAGGTATAAAAATCTTGGATAACTTCTTCTGTAAAGGTTTCTCTAAATTCTTCTTGGACAAAATTTTCTTTAAACACAACAGATTGTAAAAATTGTACAGCACTTTTTTTAACAGCACGCATCGCATAATTTTTACCCTCTGATGATACTAATCGTAAGGAACGGGTTTGATGTCCGCCACCTTTACGATCAATTGTAAATCCTCCCATAAGCGTATCTAAAGTAACCACCGGCACTTCAATTGTAGTTCCATAAACCTCCCGGTAATGTTCTCCCCAGAACTTGGTATACCCCTTACTTCTTTTGGTTAAGGTCGTATCATAAATTGTTGCATTAGTTCTAGCCTTAAATGATTTAGGCAAATCACTAGTATCAAATTCCTGCCAAGCTGGATGTACTTGTGTAGCAAACCTTAACCTTGGTTTTCCTTCTTCAGCAGAATAAAATCGCACTTCTGAACTTCCATTACTAAACACATCTAAAACTGCAAAACCTTGAGCACCAATAGCAAACAAGCCATCATTACCAAGACTCGCCGCCGACTTCTTAGCTCCTGCTCCGCTTACAATCTGTTTTATTCCATCATGATCTATATATTGCAGGCTGTGTTCGTGACCAGAAACAAATATTGCTTTATTAGTATCACGAGCAAGTGTCTCTAGCCTATTCATTAATTCAGCGTATCTTTTATTTGAAATGTCCTGAACAGAAACACCACCCTGTGAACGTATTTGCGTTACTAAGGACGCAAGTCCAGGTAATGGCAGTTTAGACTGAAAAGGAAACAAATGTTTTTTAAGCGCATAATTGCCTCCGTGTACCCCATTAGTAAACATAGGGTGATGCATTGCAATAAGTATTGTCTTTTCATTATTCTTTTTGAGTTCTCCTTCTACGGCTAAAAAAAACTCATTTCTAGATTTGATATCACAGTCATCATTAATGGTAGGATGCTTATCCCAATCTGATAGATACCACTGCGTATCGATTAATAACAACACAGTATCATCAGATACATCAATTTTCTCCAATGGACAGCCATTTTCTGGTTGAAAGGCATTGTTATCTTCTAGAGCGTTCTCTATATATTTTTCTTGACGCTTAACACCTTTTAGTCCGCTATCATACCAATCGTGATTACCTGGAATAAATATCACTTCGCCCTCGAAATTTTCTACTGCCGCCAGCTGTGCGTCTATCTTGTGCTCTGCCTCTGCTCTATCGGGAGATTCTTTTAGAGGTAATCCTTTTTCATAAATATTATCTCCCAAAAAAATGGTGTATGCCTTTTTGGCATTTGCCGTATCGAGTACTTTTTTTAGCGCTATGAGAGCATCAGTACTTCCCCCTTGCTTTGCTCCTCCAGCATCTCCAATCAAATAGAAGGACTTATCCAATAAAGGCTTTTGTGTCTTAACTTCTCTTGGCAACAACTTCATTGTTTCAAGTTCCTTAGAAGGTGTGTTTTTGTCAATTTGACCATCTCTTGAATATTGAGGTTTATAGCCTGCACATCCTATTAAAAATGTAGTAATTAGAATGTAAAGTAATAATCTGCTTTTAGACATAGAGATTAATAGTGTATTTTTATGGTATAACAAACGTATTGCAATGACACAATTGATTGAAAAAACTAATAATTTTGTATCACAACTACTTCAAAATAAGTTGCCTAAGGAATTTACCTATCATAATCATGTACACACACAACGAGTATTTAAAAGTACAAAAGAAATTATAGACAATTCCAATTTTTCTAAGGAAGAAATACTCGTTCTAGAACTAGCTGCTTTATTACATGATGTGGGTTATACAAAGACTAGAGGTGGTCATGAAGAAGCAAGTGCTTTAATTGCCATAGATTTTCTTTCTACAGAAGGCGTTGAGCGAAGTATTGTTGACCAAGTTGCGCAAACCATACGTGCCACAAAACTAGGAGTGGTTCCTACTAACGAGTTAGAAAAAACATTATGTGATGCAGATGCCTCGCACTTTGCTAAGCGTTATTTTGAAGAAGCCAGTGAATACTTAAGACAAGAATTAAAATTATTGGGAATTATAGATCACTCGTTAAGCAGCTGGAGAACTTGCAATATCCAAATGTTTAGAGCTCATCATCAATATTATACGGATTACGCTATCAAGAATTGGAAACCTAAAAAAGACAATCATCTCGTAACTATGCTCAATGAGCAAAAAAAATATAAAAAAGCAAAAAAGAAAGAAAAATTAAAAGCAAAACTCAAAGATGAGAGCCCGGAAAAAGGGGTGCAATCTATGTTTAGAATTACCCTGCGTAATCATATTAAATTAAGTGATATTGCAGATACAAAAGCAAATATCTTACTTTCTGTAAATGCTATTATTATATCTGTGGCACTTTCTAATTTAATACCAAAACTAGATAAAAATGAATTCTTAATTGTGCCTACTTTAATCTTTATGATTTTTAGTATTGTAAGTATGATTCTATCTGTTTTAGCAACACGTCCTAATGTGACTAGCGGGAAATTTACAAAGCAAGATGTACAAGACAAAAAAGTTAACCTTCTCTTTTTTGGCAACTTTCATAAGATGAGTTTGGATCAGTTTGAGTGGGCAATAAATGAAATGATGAAGGATAAGGGTTATATTTATTCTGCACTTACAAAAGATCTATATTTCTTAGGTGTAGTACTGGATCGAAAGTATAGAATTCTTAGGATTACATATACCGTATTTATTATTGGGATTGTTGTTTCTGCAATAGCATTTGCAGTATTTTTTAAAATGCAAGAAGGAGAAATTGTAGCAAGTACACTCACAGAAACTATATTTCCAATTCTTTCATAAGGTCGTTGTAGTTGTAATATTCCTTTTCTCCAGATTTTGCTTTGTAGAGAACTTCTACAAGTATCGCCTTGAGTCCAGTTACTGCTTGTAAATCTTCAAGCTCTACTATTTCCACATTTTTGCTTATATAATTTTTGGCCTGCAAGAAACGAACATAACCCATATACTCTCGTTCATCTTCTTTCTGACTATATACTATTGCTATTTTTCCTGCTTGAGTAATGCGTTGTTGCGTCCCTTTTATGTAAGCTTTATCTACACGTTTTTTTACAACTTCGTAGCGAGCATTATACGTCCCATCTACATCAAACCTTTTTTCATCCATTCTAAAACGTACAGATAGTGGCATATTAAAAACAAGAATCATAGAAGCTACATCAAGAGGATGAGAAAGCTCTCGAGTAAGCTCATAATGCTCATTTTCCATCTCGCACATGGCTTGTAATTGCCACAGTCTTAAATTGTATAAATAGATTTTATTAAAACTATCTTCTCTAGTGATGGACTCACCTACATACATATTATGCTCAACACCATCTGTTTTAAAACGTTCATAAAAATGAGGATACATAGCTTGAGCTTCTCTTTGTTTTTTATCAAGAACATATGCCATCTTTTTATTAATGGCCATAACTGACTCATCAAAAGCTTTTCTATGCTCATAAATAAGCCCTTTCCCTTTATCTAATTTTCCATAATAAGTTTGAATCATCTTTTTAAGAACAGTTGATGAACTTTTTACTAAATGATCGAAAAATGGTCGTAAGTCTTCATTAAAAAAATTGAGAAGACTCTGTTCACTATCAACCTCTAATTGGTTTGACATCAACACATCATATTTATGCAAACGATACAATAACTCCTCATATACAGGTAAATTCTGTTGCTCTTGTAGCGCTTCTAATATACCTTTGGCTTCACATAATTGAAGTTTTAAATCTTTTTGAACTGCAGTATTTCTAGCCTGAGAAGATCCTTTAATATCTATCTGACCAAATAACGGGTAGACATCTTTAAAGACAACATCTCTAAAGGAAACTTCTTTATTCCCTAGTATTTGTGCTTGCATTACACGTTTTGCCTCTTTCTTAAATTTCCAATACACACTAGGGTGTATAGCTGTACACTCTTCTTGGATGATAAGTTCAATGGTATTTTCATTTTCGGCTCTTGCGCGCAATACGGTGTCTACTAGATATGGCATTAGATCTAATAGTTTATTTGCATTAACGCTATTCAATACCTGTTTAGTAGGAGATACAATCTCTAACAATCCAAGAAAAGTATCTCCGTGGGTAATAGGTGCACAAATCGCACTTTGAATCCCTTGATTCATCAAGTTTTTATAAAAACGTTCTTCTGGGTCTTTATTATAAAATTTCTCTATGTCTGAAACTGCAAAAAACTTTTTCTCTGTAAAAATAGCATGGTACGATCCTGGACATAGGGCTGTATTACAAGCAGAGCTATGTCCTTCTTGTAATACATAACTCACAATTCCTTTTTCAGGAATTCGTTCTAGAGTCTTTTCCTCTTCATTATAGGATGAAAAACCAACCATAAGGTCATTTACTCCAAAAATTGATCTGAAAATTCTCTGAAAACCTTCTCCAAATCCTTCCTCGGTTTTATCATACTTAAGTAAGCTCGTTTTAAAGTTAGAGATAGATACATCTGCCGTAGCATCATAAAGATTAGCAATAACAAAACCTCTAAACAGCCAGCTCTCTGGAGGAAATTTTTCTTTCCAAAGATCAATATTTTCGAAGTTATCCAATAACTCGGCTACATCATCAGGAGTAATATCCAAAGTATTAGGCCCTTTCTCTATATCTATGTAATCTCCATTATACAGGAGTCTATAGTGTCTTAATATACCGTCTCTATCTGGTATGTCGTAGTAAAATGGTCTTCTAAAATCTATAGAATAACCATAGTATGAATTGAGAATAATACTGCACCCCATAATATACATAGAGTCATCGTCAAAGTTTTTTAGTTCTGGTTTAAAACCAGGCCCTGCCGCCTTAACAATATTATCGTAGCGCTTTGAAGTTTTTATTACACCTTCATGAAAAGGTAAGGAAGCCATCTTAATCTCATTATTCTGCAGGATTCCCGAAAACAAATCGGCTAGAATATCATCTATCTGGGGCTGATACTCTTCTATCTCCTGAAAAGAGCTAAGTCCTTCAATAAGCATAGGGTGCTCCTGAACAATGTCTAAAACACGTTGCGCTCTTCTTTTCAAAAGATCATCATCGCCATCTAAGTATGAAGAATAATGCTCAACAAGTTTCCTAAAACTTATTTTCACTTCCATTGGAAATTGTTCTTCTAGAAATGCCATGGCTAGTTGCTTTTAAAAATGTATTAGTCGAAAATAGCAAAACATATTACAAGTTTCTATTGTGCTATTCATCTGACGGATTATATGTATTTTTGTAACGCAAAATTACAATTATTATGAGAAAGCTTATTTTATTAGGGATTGTTATTTCTCTATTTTCTTGTTCCCAAGGAGAAAAACGAGACTATACTGTTAAGGGATCTGCCGCAGGTTTTGCAGATGGCACGGTTGTTTATCTTGAAGATTTGGGTCCTAACAATAAAAGAATAGCATTAGATACAGCTCTGGTGCAAACAGGAGAATTTTCTTTTTATAAGGTACAGAACGGAGAAAAAGGAATCCAAATAATCTCTACACCTAGTAGTAACGGACAGTTATTATTAGTAAAAGACATCGAGCCGCTTACAGTAACGCTATATAAAGATAGCTTACATGCCTCACTGGTAACAGGGAGTCTAGAGAATGAATTGTTCAATACTTATCGCAACGAGAGTAGAAATGAAAGTATAACTAAACAAAAACTAAGAAGTCTTTATAGCCAGGCGCAAGCAGAAACAGATGGCGTTATGGCCGAGCAGCATCTCAATAAAATAAAAGCAATGGACGATGCCTTTATTACAGAAAGAAAAGCACTAATCACTAAGCATAGTGATAAAATGGTGGCTATTGCTGCCTTATCAGACCTTATTAATGCTAAAGTAATAACTGGCGCAGAGACAGCTACTTATTTTGATGACTTATCAACAGATGTTCAGAAGTCGCCTATTGGAGTTTCTATAAACAAATATGTTGCGCAACAAAAAGCGCAACAAATGGCCTCTCAACTTGCCAGTGTAGGAAATATAGCACCAGAGTTCACTGCCATGACACCTGATGGTAAGGAGCTTGCTCTCTCTGAAACGCTTGGCGAGTATACCATAATTGACTTTTGGGCTTCGTGGTGTAAACCCTGTCGTATGGAGAACCCTAATGTGGTAAGTGTATACAATAAATATCATAAAAAAGGATTGAATATCATCAGTGTATCCTTAGATCGTCCTGGTCAAAAAGACCGTTGGATTAAGGCTATAGAAAAAGATAAGATGGATTGGCATCATGTGTCCAATCTAAAGTTCTGGCAAGATCCTATCCCCAGAAGTTATGGTGTACGTTCTATCCCTACTACTTTCTTATTAGACAAAAATGGAGTTATTATTGCTAAGAACCTTCGCGGTAGGGCTCTTGGTGCTAAAATGGCAGAACTATTAGGATCTTAATATCCTTGCTAATTTTGCTTTCGCGAAAGCGTTCTTACAAACAAAAAAAAGCCGATTCTTTAGAATCGGCTTTTTTTTATACTGTATCTTATTTATACGCCAAAGGCCTCAGCAACCTTAGCAGACATTCTTTTATAGATTCCGTTATCCAGACGCTCACGAATTGATTCAAAGGCGTCAAGTGTCTCCTCTACATCTGTAAGTGTGTGAGAAGCCGTAGGAATCATACGCAATAGGATTAATCCCTTAGGAATTACAGGATATACTACAATAGAGCAAAATACACCATGATTTTCACGTAAATCTTTTACAAGTGCCATTGCTTCTGGCACACTACCTTTTAAATAAACTGGAGTTACACAAGACTGTGTGGTTCCTATATCAAAGCCTCTATCTTTTAATCCGCCTTGTAAGGCATTTACGTTCTCCCATAGTTTTTCTCTAAGCTCTGGCATAGTGCGTAGCATCTCTAAACGCTTAAGCGCTCCTACAACCAATTGCATTTGCAAAGACTTTGCAAACATTTGAGAACGTAAGTTATATTTAAGGTAATCTATAATTTCTTGATCTCCTGCAATAAAGGCTCCTGTACTGGCCATAGATTTTGCAAAAGTGGCAAAATACACATCTATATCATCCTGCACTCCTTGCTCTTCTCCTGCTCCTGCTCCTGTCTTACCAAGTACTCCAAAACCGTGAGCATCATCTACTAATAAACGGAAATTAAACTTCTTCTTAAGAGCAACTATTTCTTTAAGCCTTCCTTGCTCTCCTCGCATTCCAAATACACCTTCTGAAATTACTAGGATTCCTCCTCCTGTCTGCTCGGCCATTTTAGTAGCGCGCTCAAGATTCTTCTCAATGCTCGCCATATCGTTATGCTTATAGGTAAATCGTTTACCCATATGCAATCTTACACCATCAATAATACAAGCATGTGTATCTACATCATACACTATAATGTCATCTTTTCCTACTAAGGCATCGATTGTAGACATAATACCTTGGTAACCAAAATTTAATAGATATGCAGCCTCTTTTTGAACAAACGCAGCACACTCATTTTGTAATTGTTCATGTAGCTCTGTATGACCACTCATCATACGAGCTCCCATAGGATATGCACTACCGTAATCTGCAGCGGCTTGAGCATCTACAGCTCTCACTTCTGGACGATTTGCTAAACCTAAATAATCGTTTACACTCCAAGTAATAACTTCTTTGCCTTGAAATCTCATACGATTGGAAATAGGCCCTTCGAGCTTAGGAAATACAAAATAACCTTCTGCAATAGAAGCCCACTTTCCCAATGGTCCTTTATCCTTGTATATTTTATCAAATAAATCTTTCATATTCAATTTTTGAAACAATGCGCAAAACTACATAATTAATCACTTCTTACCTAATGGAAGTTACCAACAAGAAAGCGTGTAAAATCAATAATCTCCTACCTACCAGATAGAAGATTATTATTAAAGTTAAAGAAAATTATTTACTTTATGTATTCAATTGCTTGAGCCGCTTCTTTTTGACTATCAAAAAAGCCTTGATCACGCATCCAAGTATCGCTATATACCTTACTCATATAGCGGCTTCCGTGATCTGGAAAAATAACTACAACGCGACTATTAGCATCAAATTCTCCTTGAGCCGCTAGTTGCTTTATACCTTGTAAAGCTGCACCACTAGTGTATCCCACAAAAAGTCCTTCTGTTTGCGCAATTTCTCTTGCAGTATGAGCACTCTCCTCATCCGTAACTTTCACAAACTTATCGATACAATCAAAATCTGTAGCGGTTGGGATTAAGTTCTTCCCTAAACCTTCTATTCGATAGGGATAAATTTCACTTGAATCAAACTCACGAGTTTCATGATATTTCTGTATAACAGAGCCGTAAGCATCAATACCAATAATGTTGATATTCTTATTCTGAGCTTTTAAAAATCTTGCGGTTCCTGAAATTGTTCCTCCTGTACCACTACAAGCAATAAGATGGGTGATTGTACCTTCGGTTTGATCCCAGATTTCTGGTCCCGTGGTATTAAAATGAGCATCTATGTTAGATTCATTAAAATATTGGTTGATATATACAGATCCCTTCATCTCTTCATGAAGCCTCTTGGCCACACTATAATATGACCTTGGATCATCTGCACTAACGTGAGCTGGGCATACATAAACCTTGGCTCCCATCGCTTTAAGTGCATCAATTTTATCTGGAGATGATTTAGAGCTTACTGCAAGTATGCATTCGTATCCTTTAATAATACTCACCATAGCAATACTAAATCCTGTATTTCCTGATGTAGTCTCGATAATCGTATCCCCTGGTTTTAAAACACCTGCTCGTTCTGCTTCTTCTATGATATGCAGTGCAATACGGTCTTTAGATGAATGTCCTGGATTGAAAGCCTCTACTTTAGCATAAAAATCGCCTGGTATATGGGCTGTAATTTTGTTGAGTTTTATGAGGGGAGTATTACCTACTAACTGTAATACACTATCAAAAACGTTTTTTTGTTCGTTCATAGGTCTAGGTTAGATTTAGTGTCTCATTTCTGGTTACAATAAAGACATAAATCATTACAAAAATACTACAATTTTTCGACTTATTCTGTTATGCCTTCTAGGTCCAGTAAGAAAGCATATTCTTGAGCTACCTCCTTTAAGGCTTCAAAACGACCTGAAGCGCCTCCATGACCTGCGTCCATATTACAGTGAAATAGGATAATGTTTTCTCCAGTATTCGTATCTCTCATTTTAGCAACCCACTTGGCTGGTTCCCAATACTGTACTTGACTGTCGTGATAGCCTGTATTTACAAATACATTTGGGTACGCTTTCGCGAAAGCGTTATCATAAGGACTATAACTCTTCATATAATCATAGTATTCCTTGTCATTTGGGTTACCCCACTCATCGTACTCACCAGTAGTAAGCGGAATACTATCATCTAACATCGTGGTGATCACATCTACAAAAGGCACCGAGGCAATGATTCCATTGTATAATTCGGGCGCCATATTTGCCACTGCACCCATAAGTAATCCTCCAGCAGAACCTCCAAAAGCATACAAATGCTCTTCTGAAGTATAGTCTGCTTGAATTAAATGCTTAGAAACATCAATAAAATCTGTAAAAGTGTTCTTTTTCTTAAGTAATTTTCCATCTTCATACCAGTTTCTCCCTAAATACTCACCTCCTCTAATATGAGCTATTGCATAAATAAACCCTCTATCTAAAAGACTTAGTCTTATAGAAGAAAAAGAAGGGTCTGTAGTACTTCCATAACTTCCGTATGCATATTGTAATAATGGTGCTTTACCATTTTTCTTAGTGTTCTTATGATATATTATTGAAATAGGCACCTTCACGCCATCTTGAGCAGTTGCCCAAATACGCTCCATGACATAGTTCTCTTTCTTAAAATTCCCGCCTAATACTTCCTGCTCCTTCATTATGGTTTTTCCTTGAGTAACCATATCAAAATCAATTACAGAACTAGGTGTATTAAGAGCTGCATAGGCATAACGCAAGGTAGTTGTATCAAAGTCTACATTAGTGGTTGGAAATGCAGTATAAGTCTCGTTATCAAATGGGAGATAATAATCTGTATTTCCGTCCCAAGATGCAATGCGTATCTTATTTAAGCCATTCTCTCGCTCACTTACTACCATATAATTTTTGAAAATATCTAAGCCTTCCAGCAATACATCTTCGCGATGTGCCATCACCTCTTTCCAATGTTCTTTAGCTGTTTTGAGCACATTAGTCTTCATTAATTTAAAATTAGTGGCCTTATCCTTATTGGTCAATATGAAAAACTCATCTTCAAAATGAGAGATGCTATATTCTAAACCTCGTGTGCGCTCCTGAAAAACTTGGAAATCCCCATTAGTATCATCTGCTTGTAGAATACGAAACTCACTTGTTAAGGTACTACTAGAGCCAATAACGATATATTGCTTAGACTTTGTCTTATACACATAGCTAAAAAAAGTTTCATCATCTTCTTGAAACACAAGTGCATCTTGACTTACATCTGTACCTAGAACATGTTTAAAGACTTGATTAGATCTTAAAGTTTTAGGATCTTTTCTGGAATAATAAACGGTTTTATTGTCATTTGCCCAGACCGCTCTACCGGTAGTATTCTCAATTTTTTCTGGATAAAGTTCTCCCGTATCTAAATTCTTAAATTGAATAGTATACTGACGTCTACTTACCGTATCAATCCCAAAGGCGGCAATTGTATTATCTTCTGATACCGTATATCCTGCCTGACTAAAATAAGAATGCCCTTTTGCCATTACATTATTGTCAAAAACTACAATTTCACTATTGGTTAAGGAATCCTGCTTTCTGCATAGTATAGGATAGTCTTTTCCTGTTTCGTATCGATTATAATACCAGTAACCATTGCTTTTAAATGGCACAGATTCATCGTCTTCTCTTATACGCCCTTTCATTTCTGCAAACAACTCCTTTTGAAAGCCCTTTGTATGAGCTGTCATTTTACCGTAATAATCATTCTCTCGCTCTAGGTAATCAATCACCTCTGGATGGTCTCTCTCTTTCATCCAGAAATAATCATCCACACGTATATCACCGTGCTTTTCTAGATTAACGGCCTTTTTCTCTGCTACTGGGGGAATAATGTCTTTAGTCAAATCTTTAGGATTATATTGATTACAGCTTACTACTAAAGTAAGTGATATTACAATTATATTAAGGTTCTTTTTCAAGCTCTCTATGTTTATTTTTATGTGAAATTAATAAATTTGAATCCAATTAATAACTAAATCAGATATATATGTTTGAAGATATGATGGGGCTTATGGGTAAGCTTCAAGAAGCAAAGGCAAAAGCTCAAGAAACAAAGGAGCGTTTAAAAACGGTATTAATAGATGAGAATTCACCTGACAATCTTTTAAAAATAACAGTTACAGCAAATGGAAGGATAAAAGATATTGC